>NZ_JBYTCM010000021.1:0-120423 GCF_058790275.1 Mycobacterium sp. FW102-FHT13B02 | reverse complement strand
AGCGTTCACCATGACTCGTTGATCACAACGCGTGAACCACGCCAGATCCGAAGTCCACCACTCCCCGGGACGCTATCCACCGCGACTACGCGCGCTCATTGATTCCTGGGTCCACAACCTGCGTGCCGGAGTGTTCCGTGGCGGTTGCTTCATGGCTGCGACGACGGCAGAGTACGGACGCCGGGACGGTCCGGTCGCGGACGAGGTCCGCGAGCTCAAGCGTGGCTGGTTGGTGCTCCTGGAAACCGAGCTCACCGCAGCGGGCTCACCGAGCCCCGCCCTCGACGCTTTTGCGATCGACGCATTTCTCACCGCCGGCAACACCCGTCGGGAACTGTTCGCTGACGATGGCGAGCTGGCGCGCGCCCGGGAGCTCGCGATGGGCGTCGTCGATCGATTGTCCGTGAGCGAGCGCGGATAGGCCCCGTGGCCGGAACGTCCGGCCATCATGTGCGGCCGGATCGACGGTGCGGTGCGCTCGGGCGAACGTGCCGCGGCCGAGGCGTTGGCTGCTGAAAGCGTTGTCGCAGAATGATTTTCAGCGCGTGGCTCGCCAGCGTGCTATCTCGCGGCCGACCTCGGTGGCAGCGGGGCGGCCGAAGAACCACTCCTGGCCGATCCGGTACCAGTTGTTGGTGCTCTGCAGATGCCCCAGGGTGCCGAAGGTAAGGAAGTCGGCACGCCGGGAGAAGACGTGTTCGGGCGGCAGCATCTGCTGTTTCATGCCCGCGAATTCTGTCTGGCGCGGGTCGATGGCCGAGACGACGGCGCCCGTGGCCAGCTCGGGGGTGATGGTGATGTCCTCATCGACCATGTGCCATTCGCTGGCGGCCCAGATGTACTCGAGGCAATCCTGTGCTGCCACACCGGATTCGGCGTCGATGATGCCGCGGCCCAGCATCAGCTGGTAGAGGTCGTCGGCACGGCCTTCGACAGCTGCGTGGAAGCAGTCCAGTTCGAACCCCACGTTGGCGGGGTCCATCCGGTTGTACAGCCCGAAGTCGACGAATCCGACGCGGCCATCGGCAGTCAGCATGATGTTGCCGGGGTGCGGATCACCGCAGAACTCGTGGTTGGTGAACAGCGACCCGATGTAGAACCGGTAGATCAGTTCCCCGATGTGATTGCGGTCGGCGGCGGGCAACGTCCGCATGTGCTCGAAGCCGGCGGCATCGAGGTATTCGGTGACCAGCACCCGCGGTGTACAGAACTGGGTCACGCTGTCGGGGACGACGATGAACGGGTGTCCGCGGTACTGCTCGGCTACGAGGTGCTGAGTGTCGGCCTCCCGCAGGTAATCCAATTCGCTCTCGAAACCCCTGGTTATCTCGTCGAGCATTGCGGTATTCGCCGACGGCCATACCCGCCAGAGTTTCATCAGCAGCGCGAGGTTCCGCATGTCGGCCTGGATCGCCCGGTCCACTCCGGGGTACTGGACCTTCACCGCGACGTCCCGGCCGTCGCGCAGCCGGGCTCGGTACACCTGGCCGATTGATGCTGCCGCCGTGGGGCTTTCGTCAAAATCGGAGAAGACGGCCGACAGCGGACCGAGGTCGGCTTCCATCACCTCCCGCATGGCGCTGAACGGCGCCTGGGGTGCCTGGTCGCGCAGTGCGGCAAGCTTCTGGCGGAACTGCTCGCGATGGGACTCGGGCACCAGGTCGAGTTCGATCACCGACAGCATCTGGCCGAGCTTCATCGCCGCGCCCTTCATGGAGCCCAGCACCGTCACGAGATTCTCGGCCATCTCGATGGTGGCGCGCTCGGCGAGCAATTCCTTTGCGCGTTCCGAGCGGCCCACCATCGACAGCCGGGTGCGACTGCCGCGCACAGCCTGTTTGGCGGCCAGCGCACCCAGCTTTCCGCCCCGGGCCAGCCGCCCTTCAGGCAGTCGGCGTGCCACGCTGCCCGCCGCTGAGTTGGTGTACCCGCTCGTTCACCATGTCGTCGATGCTGTCACGCAGGAGTCTCGTTCGCCCAGGATTCAGCGGCGCCGGCCAGCCGGCGCCAGGCCTCCAAGCCCGTCAGGCGGGCCAGAGCGTCGCCGTCCAGCGCCGCTGAAACCTCAAGTGTTTCAACAACAACGCCTTCCGCCGCGGCGATGTCGAGGATGTAGGTGACCCTCTCGACGTCGGGATGACCGAGTAACTCGGTGACGGCGGGCCTCGCGAGTTCAGGGTCGATCCGGTTCAGCAGCGACAGCAGCGCGGCCAGCACCTCGGGCTTCGCGGCGGCGATGGCCGCCCGGGCCATGCGCAGCGAGCGATCCGGTCCGGCCGCCCGCATGATGTCGTTCATGACCTTGGTGTCCGACACCAGGACGCCGGTCAGGATGATGCCTTCGTCGTCATCGATGGCCTTCTCGAAGGCCACGATGTGCTCGTCGGTGGCGAATTCGACGAATCGTGACGCGGTCAGGTAGTCGCCGCGCCGCAGCAGCTCCTTCGCGGCCGGGATCAGCAGCTTGGCCGGCAGTCGCGGGGCGAAGTGCGGGATCACCCGCGGATCGACGTACGGTGCGGCATCGGCGAGGTAATTGGGCTTCAGGCCCGACAGCACGCCGACGGCGCGATCGCTGTGGGCCAGGCCCACAGCGCCGCCGACACGTCCCGCAATTTCGGGAGGTACCGCCCGCTGCGCGACAGTGACCACCAAGGCGTTGGGGACCAGCGGCGCCAGCTTGCTCACCCGGGCGAAAGCTTCGGCCTGTTCGTCGAACAGTGCGTCGGAGAGGGCGCCGCGGAGCGCTTTCAGGTCGTCAGCGCCGAGGCGTGCCAGGCTGGACAGGCGTGCGGTGTCGGTCTGCAACAGATCCGCGAGGAGCGACAGTTGTGCGCGGGTCAGGATGTCGGACATCAGGCCATCACTTCCCGAACAGAATCTTGCGGGCCGCCGGCCGGATCAGCCGGGGCAGAACCTTGAGCCCATCGTCGAGCGAGCGGTCGAGGCCGTGCTGGTGGGCCACCCGTGCCTTCCTCAGCAGGGCGAGCAACAGTGCCGATTCCTCGGGCGTCAGCTTCTCCAGCACCTCCCGCGGCTCCTTGAGCTCGTCGAGCAGTGGATTGTCGGCACCGGCAGCGGCCATGTCCATCCTAAATAACTAGCACATTGGGATTTCAATGCTATCTGAATGGGCGTTCCGGAGCGAAAAAGTGCCCCTCAGCTGGTCCGTTATCTGGATAGCGATAGTATCGAGACCTGTTGCATGGACGATGCGGAGGACGCGGTGGCTGCTCGGAAGGTCCTGACTCGCGCGGAGAGCCAGGCGCAGACGCGACAGGAATTGCTGGACGCCGCGGAGAAGCTGTTCTATGCCAACGGGTACCACGCCACGTCCCTGGCAGCCATCGCGGCGGAAGCGGGCCGCACCATCGGCGCGGTGTACAGCAACTTCGAAGGCAAAGAATCGCTGTGCCTCGAGGTCATCCGCAATCGCTCCATGACCGAACTCAATCAACTGCTCGGGCCGCTCGTGGCTGCCGGTGTTTCCGCCGACGATCGCCTCGCGGCCCTCGCGAGTTGGTGGGCACGTATCGGCGCCGAACCCAACCTGGTCGTGCTCACTGCCGAGTATGTGACCAGTACCTTCCATGACTCTGCACAGCTCGCCAAGGCTCGTGAGGCGCTGGAGCGGTTCAAGGAATCGACGCGCGTGCTGCTGGAAGATGCTGTGCCCGAGGGGGTTCGGGCTGACCATCCGTTGATGGATGATGCCATCGAGATCGCTGTGGCGACCGGTGCCGGCATTGCCATGGCGCAGGCACTGGGGACCATCGATGCTGAGCGTGGCGCCGCCCTGATGGTGGCCAACTTGCGGTTGTGGTTCGACGCGTTGGCCAACGGCACGTCTGACTAGCGGAAGCGCACGTCCATGGTGGCGAGGCCGAAGATCTTCTTGCCACCCGACTTGGCCCCGATGATCACGACACCGGTGCGGGTCTGCGGGTCCAGCGACTTGACCTTGCCGCTGAACTCGATGGCGCAGCCCTCGGCTGCGGGGACGACGGCCGGCGCGGACAGTCGCACCGTGTAGCGGGTGGTGGCACCGGGGTCGCCCGTCCACGACGACGCGAATCCGGCGCCGAGGCCCATGGTGAGCATGCCGTGGGCGATCACATCGGGCAGACCCGCCAGCCGGGCAAGATTCTTGTCCCAGTGAATCGGGTTGGCGTCGCCCGCGACGCCGGCATAGTTAACCAGGTCGCCGAGCGACAGGCGCAGGTCGCCCGCGGGAAGCTCGTCGCCGACGGCCACGTCGTCGAACGACGGCGTCCCGGGCGTGCGAGCGGCATCGGTGGCGATCCGGACGTCACCCTCGGGGCGCACCGTCCGGTGGTATTGCTCGTCACCGATATCGAGGATGTTCATGTCGTGCATCATGACCTTCTGCACCTCGGCCTTGACGTCGCCGTCGATGTCCTCGGCCGTCACCCCGACGACGGTGGTGTGTAGGGTGTGGACCCGCTCGCCCTTGGTGTCGGTGAAGGTGTTGGTCACGGTGATGAAGTCGCGGCCCGCGGTCCGGCGCACCGACGTCAGCTCGACGTCGATGACGAACTCGTCACCCGCCACGATCGGGCGGTGCTGCTCGAAGACTTCCTCGGTCTGCAGGTAGGTGTCGTAACCTACGACGATCGACTCGAACATCCGGCGGTTGCATTTCATGCCAGGGGTCGAGGTGAAGGTGATGGGCGCGATGACATCCGCGTAGCCGAGTGCGTTGGCGGCAGCGACGTCCCAGTGCGCAGGGTGGTAGTCCTGCACGGCGCGCGCGTACTCGCGAAGCTTCTCCCGGCCGACCAGATAGGTGCCTTCCATCTGGTAGTGGTGGCCGATCCGCGCTTCGAGCGGCGACGCTTCTGCTGCTGTCGTCATTACTGTGCCCAACTTTTCTATCGGCATGTTCGCTGAAGCCGACCAAAGCACCCTACGCGGAGTGGCGGCGGCAACACACGTCGATCCGCGTTCTACCTGCGCCGAGCGCGCAGAAATGTGCCCAAAACCACCTCATTCAGCGGCTGCCTGTGGCTGTTCGCGGGCGAAAACAGGGCCGTGCTTGACTGGCAGCATGGCCCGCACACCTAATTTGGCCCGCCGGTTTTTCGAGCGATTCGAACCTGTGCACGCCATCACCTACTTCGCGCCCGAGGCGCGCGCCGCCGCGCAGGACCTGGGTTATGGCAGCTTCTGGAGTGGCTACTTCGTCACGCGGTCGGCGCCCCTGGGTCCGGTGCCTCCGCGCGTCGTCGAGGCGATCTTCTACAACTTCGCCTCACACCGGGTGGCCAAGTCACTGGCCGGCGTGTGGGACATCGCCACCCCGGAACAGGCGGTCGCGGCCCGGCAGGCCGGTGCTGTCGCTGCCTTGGACCGGTACGGCGTCACTGCCGACGAGAACCTGCGCATGGCCGCTGACTTGCTGGGCCGGGTCGCACGTGGCGCAGCGGTTGACGGCCGGCCGCTCTTCGCCGCCCTGTCGGCGGTGCCGTGGCCCGACGAGCCGGTGGCTGCGCTGTGGCACGCGGCCACCCTGCTGCGCGAACAACGCGGCGACGCCCATGTGGCCGCTCTCGTGGCAGCCGGCATCACCGGCCGTGAATCGAACGTATTGCACGTCGCGGCGGGCCGGACCACCAAGGAGAAGGTCGTCTCAACCCGCGATTACGACGACACGGAGTGGTCGGCGGTGACGGCGCAGCTGGCAGAACGGGGCCTGCTGGCCGCCGATGGTTCGCTGACCGCCGATGGACGAGCCCTCAAAGATGACATCGAGTACCGCACGGATGCCGCGGCCCTGCCCACGCTCGATGTGCTCAGCGACGCCGAGGTCGAGACCCTGTTCCAGGCGCTCACCCCGATCGCCCGGATGGTGGTCGCAGGCGGTGATCTACCGGCGATCACCCCGATGGCGTTGCAGCACAGCGATCTCGACAACCCCGGCGCGAACCTGGGCTAAGCAGCCAGCGCGCCGCGTTTGCGCAGCAGCGGTAGCACGCCTTCGGCGAACCAGTAGGCCTCTTCGAGATGCGGGTAGCCCGAGAGGATGAACTCGTCGAATCCGAGATCGTGGTATTCGGAGATCAGCGCCGCCACCTCTTCGTGGCTGCCGACCAGCGCGGTCCCGGCGCCGCCGCGCACCAGGCCGACGCCGGCCCAGAGGTTCGGATAAACCTCGAGGTGGTCGAGTCGTCCGCCGTGCAGCGCCGTCATGCGTCGCTGTCCCTCTGACTCAGAGTTGGCGTGTAGGGCCGTGGCTTTCGCGATCTGCTCCGGCGTCAACTCTGCGAGGAGAGAATTGGCCACCGTCCAGGCGGCTGCCGAGGTGGGGCGGGTGATGGTGTGCAGCCGGATGCCGAATCGCAGGGTGCGGCCGCGGGCCTTGGCCAGTTCGCGCACCTGCGCGATCTTGGCCGCTGCCGCCGCCGGTGGCTCTCCCCACGTCAGGTAGACGTCGACATGCTCGGCGGCGATGGGCAGCGCAGCGGGTGACGAGCCGCCGAAATACAGCTGCGGCAGCGGGTTCGGCGGCTCGGACACGCGCGCATCGGTGACGGAGTAGTGCCGGCCGCGGTAGTCCACGGGCCCACCGCGCCAGACGTCGCGCACGATCTCGAGGAACTCACCGGTGCGTTCGTAGCGCTGGTCGTGGCTGAGCCAGTCGCCGAACCGGCGCTGCTCGGCGTCGTCGCCGCCGCTGACGATGTTGAGCAGCAGACGTCCCTCAGAGAATCGCTGGAATGTCGCCGCCTGCTGCGCGGCCAGGGTGGGCGGTACCAAGCCGGGCCGGAAGGCCACCAGGAACTTGAGTCGTTCGGTCTGTTCGAGCAGGGCTGCTGAGGTCAACCAGGCGTCCTCACACCAGGTTCCGGTCGGGGTCAGCACTCCTTCGAAGCCGAGACGGTCCGCGGCCCGGGCGATCTCGCCCAGATACCGCAGGCTGGGTTTGCGGTATCCGCTGGGAATGGAGTGCTGCGACGACGCATGTGATGCGCCGACGATCGAGCGGCTGTCGCCGTTGGTGGGCAGAAACCAGAATAACTTGGCGGACAAGGTGATGGCCTCCTATTTGACGGTATTCCAGAACGGCGACAACACATCGCTGAACCGGTTGTCTACGAATTGCGTAAAGGTGGGCTTGTGCTCGATCTGTCCCGATTGGGCGAATGCTTCAGCGAGTTGCTGCTCGGAGGCGGTCACCGCATCGGTGACGGGAATGGCCAGACGCAGACTTCGTGATTGCGCCAATTCGGCGACGGCCGGGTCGATTCCGATTGCCGCAGCGTACTTTTCGTACCACTGCTGTGGATGGGCCTTGGCCCAGAGGGAGGCGCGCGCGATGCGCTGCACGAGGTCGGACAGCGCGGAATTGCGTTTGGCATCCTCGAGCGCCGCGACCGAGGCGATCCCGAATCCGTAGCCGTTGCTGACGCCCTGCGCGGTGACCAAGGTGCGGACCTTGAGTTGCTTCTGCGCGAGGGCGGTGTAGGGGTCCCAGATGGCCCAGGCATCGGCCTGTCTCTGGCTCAGCGCCGTGACGGCGTCGGCCGGCTGGAGGAACACCAGCTGGATGTCCTTGACCGACAGGTTGGCCTTCTGCAGCTGAAGCAGCAGGTGTCCGTGCGCCGAACTGCCTTTGCCGACGAGGACCTTCTTGCCGCGGAGCTCGGCCACGGAATGGATGGGAGAGTCGGCAGGTATGAGGATCTGGTCGCCGCCAGCTTCATTCGAATACGCCGCTATGACACGGATTTTCGCGCCGGCCGCCGCGCCGAAGATCGGCGGGGTGTTTCCGGTGACGGCGAAGTCGATCTTGCCCGCGGTCGCGGCTTCGACCTGCGGCGGCCCCGAGGTGAACGTCGAGAACTGGACCTTGTAGGGGACGCTGTCGAGCTCCCCGGCGGCGCGCAGTAGTGCTTCGGTGCCGCCTTTCTGGTCGCCCACCTGGAGCGTCAGCCCCGACAGGTCCGATGCCGGAACCGACTGGGGGACAGCAAGGTCACTCTTGGTGTCGCGGCTGGAAACGCAGGCCGTCAGCATGGCGCCGACGGCGAGAAGGGCTACCAGTCGGGATATTCGGGAGTGCGTCACGGTCTCTCCTGTCAGACGCCGAGCTGCGTGAGCAATTCGGCGCGGTAGTACTCGGTGCGCCGGTCGCGCTGCCCGTGCGGTTGGCGGGGGTTTTCGATGTGCAAGGTGTGGGCCACGCGTCCGTGGTCGAGCACCACGATGGTGTCCGCCAGCGCGATCGCCTCGTCGACGTCGTGAGTGACCAGCAGTACTCCGAAACTGTGTTGGCTCCATAGGGTCAGCAGCAGGCGGTGCATGGAGAGCCGGGTCAGCGCGTCGAGCGCCCCGAACGGCTCGTCGAGCAGCAGCAGTTGCGGCTCCGCCACCAGCGCGCGGGCCAGTGAGACCCGTTGTGCCTGACCACCTGACAGGGTCAGCGGCCAGGCCTCGGCCTTGTCTGCCAGCCCGACTTCGGTCAAGGCCTGATCTGCGCGGGAAAGCGATTCGGCGCGGGACAATTTTGCGCGAGTCAGGCCGTAGCGGACGTTGTCGCGAACGGATCGCCACGGGAACAGCCGGGGCTCCTGGAAGGCGACGGCCGGCGCGCCCTGTACTGTGCGCCGACCTCGGTGCTCGCCGGCCAGACCGGACAGCACTCGCAGCACCGTCGACTTTCCGGATCCGCTCCGTCCGACCAGCGCGACGATCTCGCCCCGCTTCACTCGCAGGCTGACGTCATCGAGCACCCGATTGCGGCCGTACCATTTGGACACCGAGTGCAGCTCCGCCACGAGTGGCTCGGACACGGCAGGAGACTCGACGTGGGCCTCGTAAAGCGCTGTCATGGAATGCCTTTCAGATTCGATACCGCAGCGCACGACGCTCCAGAATGCGCACCAACCCATCGGTGACGATGCCGAGCAGCGCATAGATGACGAGCCCGAAGATGATGACGTCGATGCGCAAGAAGTCGCGCGCGTTGTTGATGAGGTAACCGACACCTGAGTCGGCGTTGATCTGCTCGGCCACGATCAATGTGAGCCAGGAGATGGCCAGGGATTGACGCAGCCCGACGAGAACCTGCGGAGCGGCGCTCGGGATGACGACGGTGCGCAGCCGCTGCAATGGCGAAAAACCCAGTACGGCAGCGGTTTCGAACAACTTTGGATCGACCTGGCGGATTGCCGACGAGGTATTGAGGTAGAGCGGGAACGCCGCGCCCAATGCCACCATGAGCACCTTGGGCAGTTCGCCGATCCCGAACCAGACGATGAAGAGCGGGATCAGGCCGAGATGAGGCAGGGCGCGGACCATCTGCATCGTCGGATCCACGGTGGCGTCCGCCCACTTCGAGAAGCCCACGAGGGCGCCGAGTACGGCGCCGATGATTCCGCCGAGCAGCAGGCCTTCAGCGGCGCGGATCCCGGAGATGCGCAATGCCTCTGCGAGCTGGCCATTCCCGATCAGTTCGATCCCGGCCTCCGCAATGGTCTGTGGCGCCGGCAGAATCTCGGGATCGATGAGGCCCCACGCGCTTCCGGCCTGCCAGGCGAGCAGAACCACCAGCGGGGACAGCCAGCGGACGATATCCCAGCGCCGCGCGTGAACCCTGCTGCGCCAGTGCGGCACTGCAGGTTCGGCGGCGGGGGCCACCGGCGTTACAGCGGCTACCGGGGCCTCGCGGGTCGTCATCACGCTCCTCACGTCGTCAGCGGTCGGTCAGGCGGGTACGCCATGGCACCGAAGGTAGGGGGCCGCGGACGGGCAGCGAAGAGTTACCGTCGCCCTGATTCCACGGGAACGGGGAAGATGGCACCATCGGTAGACGTGACATCGATGGACCGGCCCATGCCGCCGATGAATGCTGACGAACGAACGACGCTGGAGCGCTGGCTGGACTTCTATCGCGCCACGCTGGCCGCCAAATGCGACGGGCTGAGTGATGAGCAGTTGCGTACCGCGTCGGTGCCGCCGTCGGAGCTGACCTTGCTTGGCCTGCTGCAGCACGTGGCGGAGGTGGAACGGAATTGGTTTCGCCGAGTGCTGGACGGCGAACAAGTACTGTCGATTTACGGGCAGCGAGACCATCCCGAGGGCCACGACGGGGGATTCGAACTATCTCCGCGGTCATCACACGGGGCCGCAATGGACATCTGGCAGAACGAGATCGCACAGGCACGCGCCAACTGCGCTACGCGTGTACTCGATGACGCGATCCCGTTCATGGGCGGCGAAGTCACTCTGCGGTGGATCTACACCCACATGATCGCCGAATATGCCCGGCATTGTGGACACGCCGACCTGATCCGTGAACGTATTGATGGGGCCGTCGGCGTTTGAAATCGAGCAGGGCTCCCAGCCGAATGTAAGTTGATCAGAGGCGCGGCCGGGAAAGCGCCTCAGAGCCGGTACATTTCGCGGGCCATGGCGGCCTCTTCGAACGACGCCTCGCGCCGCGGTGGGTAATAGTCGGCCGGGTGCTGGGGCCAGTGCGTGCGGGTCCGGATCCAGATGCCCGCGCCGCTGACTGCGGCGACGAACTCCTGCGCGTTGTGGTGGAGCCATTCCCTCAGCATTTCTGCGGGGGCCGGGACATGTGCCTGTGTCATGCCACCGACGCTATGAAGATTCCCGGTCGCCGGCATCGAGCCACGGACTGCTCTTGAAGTGATACCGCAGTAGGACTTGAGGGTCGCCCCTGGACGGACACCCGGAGATGGCGGCGCGAGGCTAGGCCTGCCTCCTGCTGACGAAATCGTTTAGTGCCGAGCTGATTTCGGCTTCGTGCAGCGAACTCTTTGTCGCGCGCACCCGTCAGTCGGCCCGCAACGCGATTCGAAGCAGTATTCACGGGGCTCCAGGGGCAGATGCGTGTCGCCGGACTGGCGGGAATTCCCGAATATATTGCTCTGATCAGGCACTTCGTCCCTTGGCTGCGAAGTTTGGGCGATCGTATTGAAACGCCCCCGAAGAGTGGCGTAGATCACTATCATGCTCCGCGGGTGCTCTAATTTCAACGGAAATGGTGCCGATGAGCGAACGGGAAACCACCGCGGATTCTGCAGCGGACGACAGGCTGGAGTGGCTGCGAAAATCGGTGGGGGAGGGGCAATCGGGGGCGGCCCGCGCGGCGTGGAGTTGGATCGTCGAGCTGTCCACGCTTGCCGACAACGACGCCGACTCGGCCGAGGCGCAGCTCGACGGGCTCTTCCGGCTGGGCAGCCCACCACTCGATCTGGACGGCCCGACCGAGGGCATCTTGGTCATGACGACGACGAATCCCGCCCTCGACACGGTGACTCGAGCCATCACCGCGCTCTGGATGCCGTGGCAGGGCAAACGCTTCGACTCCGGCAGTGGCACCGGCGACAATCGGCTGACCCGGAGCACCGGATTGGTCGGCAAACTGCTGTGGCCGCTGTACTCGATGCGCGATGCGGAGTCGGGCAAACTCGCCTTCGATTTCGCCACGTACGTCGAAGCGGGCAAGGACGACCCCGACCGCCAGGTGATGGTCATCGATTACGCCAACGTGGAATCCAATCCGCGCCTGGTGATCCGCAGCATCCGCGACGAGCTGGTGGAGCTGGTACCGGGTGTCTACCTCGGCAAGATTCTGTTCCACACCGGCGCCGACCGGTACAGCAAGATCGGATATTTCGCGCTGCGCACGCATCGCTGACGGACCCCAGATCATTCGACGACCACCTGAAACCTCGAAAAAGAAATGGTGACAACATGATTCCGTCCCAGTGGCACGAATACCCCTCGCTCCTGCTGCAGCTGAATGCGCTGTCGAAGACCCGGGACGAGTTGCGCGAGCACAACCTGTACGAGGCGTACGGCATGCGGCCGTCCACTGACCTGGGCCAGCCCACCGACGAGGTGCGCCGCGCTCGTCAGCCCGACGGCACCTGGAACGACCTCGAAGACCCGCACATGGGGGCCAAGGGCACTGGTTTCGGCCGCAACGTGCCGCTGTCCATGACCGTCACTGACGTCAAGCGTCTCCTCAAGCCGGACCCGCGCGTGATCAGCCGCAGGCTGATGGCCCGTGACGACTTCAAGCCCGCCGGCATCATCAACGCCCTCGCCGCCGCGTGGCTGCAGTTCGAGAACCACAACTGGTTCTTCCACGGCGACGGCGTCCCGGACAAGACCATCGACATCCCGCTGAGCGCGGATGACCAGTTCCCCGAAAACCCGATGAAGATCCGGTGCACCATCCCCTTGCGCGGCGAGATCGCCGATGGTTGTCCCGCACCGGTTTTCGCCAACGCGGAGACCCACTGGTGGGACGGCTCCCAGGTGTACGGCAGCGGCAAGGAACGCCAGGCCGAGATCCGAACCTTCGTCGACGGCAAGGTCAAGGTCGACCCGAGCGGCCGCCTGCCCGAGAGCGACATCCCCGGCATCGACCTCACCGGGATGAAAGAGAACTACTGGGTCGGCACCGGACTGCTGCACACCATGTTCGCGCGTGAGCACAACGCCGTGTGCGACGCACTGAAGAAGGCCTACCCCAGCTTCGACGACCAGCGCCTCTTCGAACTCGGCGTGCTCGTGGTGTCGGCGCTCATCGCCAAGATCCACACCGTCGAGTGGACGCCGTGCGTGCTGCGTCACCCCGCGCTGCAGATCGGCATGAACGCGAACTGGTATGGCGCGCTTGGGGAAACGTTCCGCGACAGGATCGGCCGGATCGGCGACAGTGAAGCCCTCTCGGGCGTCGTCGGTTCGTCGGCCGACCACCATGGCGTTGCCTTCTCACTCACCGAGGAGTTCGTCTCCGTCTACCGGATGCACCCGCTGATCCCCGACGACTGGAACTTCTTCTCGCTGGAGTCCGGTGAGCACCTGGTCAAGGCGGACTTCACCCAGCTGCAGGGCAGCTATACCCGGGGGTTCATGGACAAGATCCAGATGGGTGACATGTGGTACTCGTTCGGTCTGGCCAATGCCGGCGCGGTGTGCCTGCACAACTACCCGAACGCGCTGCGCAACCTCACCCGCGTCGACGGCCAAGTCACCGACCTCGCGACCCTCGACATCGTGCGCGACCGCGAACGAGGGGTGCCGCGGTACAACGACTTCCGTGAAGCGCTGCGGATGCCGCGCCGCAAGACCATCGACGACATCACCCCGAACAAGCAGTGGGCCCGGGAGATCAACGAGGTCTACAACGGTGAAGTCGACGCCGTCGATCTCCAGATCGGCATGCAGGCCGAGCAGCCGCCGAAGGGATTCGGGTTCTCGGACACCGCTTTCCGCATCTTCATCCTGATGGCCTCGCGCCGGCTCAAGAGCGACCGCTTCTTCACCAACGACTTCAAGCCCGAGGTGTACACCCAGGTCGGCTTCGACTGGGTGAACACCAACACCATGAAGGACGTCATGTTGCGGCACTACCCAGAACTGGAGCCGGTGATCGGTGACGTCGAGCGGGTGTTCGCGCCATGGCCGAAGCTGGGTGCGCCGGTGCCGGGGAAGAAGAACCCGGTGGTGCAA
The DNA here is from genome assembly GCF_058790275.1 of Mycobacterium sp. FW102-FHT13B02. Classification (NCBI taxonomy): domain Bacteria; kingdom Bacillati; phylum Actinomycetota; class Actinomycetes; order Mycobacteriales; family Mycobacteriaceae; genus Mycobacterium; species Mycobacterium sp. FW102-FHT13B02. The sequence goes on along the minus strand of NZ_JBYTCM010000021.1, from coordinate 106,908 downwards.
CTGGCCGACTCCGTCCGCGCTTACCTGCCCTGGGGCTGACGGACAATGGCCGAGGGCTTTCCGCACGCATCCATCGTCGAAGGCGTTCGGTTCACCGCTCAGATCGGGGTGCCGAATGTCCTTCTGGGACTGTTCAACAAGAGAGAACTCCCCACCCGCATCGCGTCCGGTTTGAGTTCGGACTACTTGGGGTACCAGCTCGTCGAAGGCATGGTCCGCAGTTACGGCCCCAGTCCGTTCTATGTCCGGGTCGTCGCCGACGAGGCATTGCTGGTGCATCACCCCGACGACCTGGAGTTCGTGTTGAGTGGATCACCCGACCCGTTCGCCTCCGACCCGAAGCCCAAGCGGGACGGCATGGCGGCGTTCCAGCCCGACGCACTGACCATCTCCCGCGGTCAGCCTTGGGAGGACCGGCGCCGGTTCGCCGAAGCCGTGCTGGATACCGGGCACCCGGTACACCGATTGGCGCAGGCGTTCGTCGAGAAGGTTGCGCGCACGGTGGCGGGCCTCGGTTCCGGTGCGCTGCGGTGGTCGGACTGGAACGCCGCATTCCAGCGGTTGACGCGGTGTGTGGTCTTCGGTGACAAAGCTGCCGACGATACCCGGCTCACCTCACAGCTCGGCGAACTGATGTCCGCCGGCAACGGGATGCCAGGCGAGCCCGCGGCCGGCTATCCGGAATTCTTGGCACACATCGAGTCCTACCTGCATAACCCGGAGCCGGGCAGTCTGGCCGCGCTCATCGCGGAAACTGCCCCGCCGGAGACCGCGAGCCCCGCGAGCCAGGTCATCCACTGGCTGTTCGCGATGGGGGACACGCTGGCGGCCAACGCATTCCGGACGCTGGCGGTGCTCTCAACGCACGCGGAGAACCTGAATGAGGTCCGGGCGGAGATGGCCTCCGCCGACATCAATTCGGGGCAGGGCATCGCCTCGCTGAAGTACCTCGGCGGGTGCCTGCTCGACACCATGCGGTTGTGGCCGACCACGGGATTGTTCGGACGGGTCGCGACGCGGGATATCGAATTCCCCAGTGGCGCAGTGCTGCCCGAAGGCAAGCAGGTCCTCATCTACAACGTGTTCAACCACCGAAATCGCGACCGGATCCCCTACGCCGACCGGTTCTCACCGGGCGAGTGGGTCAGCGGGGATGCCGGAAGCGACTGGTCGTACAACTTCTTCAGCCACGGCCCGCAGGGTTGTCCGGGCGCCGGATTGTCGGTGTTCCTCGGTGAGGCGTTCCTCGCACATGTGCTGAGCGAAACCGCACCGGTGCTGCGCGGCGCTACGCTGAACCCACAGAAGTCACTGCCGCACAGTATTGATCTGTACGGAATCAGCATCGAACGCTAGATGGACCATTCGGTCGTCAACGCGACCGTGCGATGGAGGGGACCTTTGTGACGACGACCGCCGGACATCTCCGCTACGCCCTCGATGGACGTTGGCGCGAGGTGAAAGACCTTATTCGGCAAGAACTTTCCGTTGACCTGTTCAAACCGCACTACACCCCGGACACGGCGGTGGCCCGAGCCAAGGTCACCGAGCAGATGAAGTACATGGCGTCGCGCGGCGCCGCCGAGGACGCCTTCGCGAAGGGCCACGGCGGCACCGGCGATGCGGGCGCCACCATCGCCCGCATCGAGATGCTGGCCATGAGTGATCTGTCGTTGATGGTCAAGGCCGGGGTGCAGTGGGGTCTGTTCGGCGGCGCGATCGATAATCTGGGCACGGAACGTCATCACGAGGCATACGTGCGCAAGGCCATCGATCTCGATCTCGTCGGCTGCTTCGCCATGACGGAGACGGGGCACGGCAGTGACGTGCAGTCCCTGGAGACCACCGCCACGTACGATCCGGCCACCGGAGAATTCGTCATCGATTCACCGACCCGCACCTCGCGCAAGGACTACATCGGCGGTGCGGCCGAATCAGCCGAGGTGGCAGCAGTTTTCGCGCAGCTGATCACCAAGGGCGAAAATCATGGCGTGCACTGCTTCGTGGTGCCGCTGCGCGACGAGTACGGCAACGACCTGCCCGGCATCCGCACGTCGGACTGCCACTACAAGGGCGGGTTACCCGGTGTCGACAACGGCCGCATTCAGTTCGACCATGTGCGGATCCCGCGGGAGAACCTGCTCAACCGCTACGGCGACGTCGCCGAGGACGGGACCTACTCGTCCCCGATCGACAGCCCCAACCGGCGGTTCTTCACCATGCTGGGCACGCTGATCCGCGGCCGGGTGACGGTCGGCGGGAGCGCTGCGGCGGCGGCCCGTGTCGCATTGGATATCGCGACCCGGTATGCGCTGCAGCGCAGGCAGTTCGAGGCGCCGTCAGGGGCAGGCGCGAAGCGACCGGGGGATACGACACAGACCGACGAGGAAGTCCTCATCATGGACTACCTGGTGCATCAGCGTCGGCTGCTGCCGTTGATCGCGAAGTCCTATGCGCTGCAGTTCGCCCAGAACGAGCTGGTGTCGGACCTGCACGATCTGACAGCGGTCGCGGAACCCGACGGTGAGGTGCAACGCGAACTGGAGGCGCGGGCCGCGGGCCTGAAGGCCGCCGCGACGTGGCATGCCACCAAGGCCATCCAGGAGTGTCGCGAGGCCTGCGGTGGTGCCGGGTATCTGGCGGAGAACCGGTTGATCGAGCTGAAGGCCGACACCGACGTGTTCACCACCTTCGAAGGCGACAACCACGTCCTGACGCAGCTGGTGGCCAAGCACCTGCTCACCGAATATGCCGACGACATCAAGGGCATGAGCCCGTTCGAGTGGGTGAAGTTCGCCACCAGCACGGCCCGGGAGCGCGTCCGCAGGAGCACCGGCACCGAGACCATCCTGCAGAACCTCCTCGACACGCGGCAGGACAACGAGGAGGAGGGCAGCCTTTTCAACCGCGGCACCCAGGCCAAGATGTTCGAGGACCGGGCCGACTACCTGCTGTCGACAGTGGCCCGCCGCTTGCAGGCCAACTCCAAAGAGATGAGCCCCTTCGAGGCGTTCAACTCCGTGCAGGATCATGTGCTGCATGCGGCGTCGGCGCACATCGACCGCATCGTGTTCGAGTCCTTCGCCGCCGGGATCGACGCGTGCACGGATCCTGAGACCCGAGAGACCTTCGGCCTCGTGTGCGATCTGTATGCGCTGTCGGTGATCGAAGAGGACAAGGCCTGGTACATCGAGCACCGCTTCCTGTCCATGGACCGGGCCAAGGCCGTCACCGCCGGGATCAACGACCGCTGCCGCAAGCTCCGGCCGTACGCCGAGGTGCTGGTCGACGGGTTCGGGATTCCCGAGCAGCTGCGCTACGCCGAGATGCTGCATCCGGAGCGCATCCCGGAGATCTAGAAAGTCGTCCTGAAAAAGTGTCGGAATAGCGATGGCTGATTGCTCCTAGCTGGTGAACGGCGCCCACGGGGGCTCCGACCAGCCAAGGAGAACGCCATGACCGCTGTATCCGTCCGCCGCCGCTCAGCCGCTGCTGCCGCCCTGCTTGCCGCCGGAGCGATCGCCGGCGCGCTCGGCTCGGCCGGCCCGGCGAGCGCCGGTGTCAACAGGTACCTCGCCATCGCGTTCTCGCCGGCGACGGGCCAGTGGGGCTACACCCAGAGCCTGTTGGACGCGAACCAGGCCAAGTACGACGCCGTCGGGTACTGCCTCAACAAGGGCGGCACCGACTGCCGCATCGTGGTGTGGGGCGACAACGAATGCGCGGCGCTCGCAACGAGTCCCAACCCGTTCAACCACAGGCTCCTATGGGGCACCGGCGTGGCTCAGACGCAGAAGGAGGCCGAGACGAAAGCCCGGTTGTCGACGTCGTTCGGCGGCACCGTCGTCCTGTCGTTCTGCTCGCTGGGGACCGAGCACTGACAGGGGCAGGAGCCCACGAAATTGCGCGAGTGGCGGTAGCTTCGTCCACAACGAGTTGCGGACGGCGAGAGGAAACCGCCATGGATCTGAAGAAGGCGATGCTGTTCGCGGCCGCAGGCGCGGCGGCGGGGGTGCTCTTCGCGCCCGGTGCCCAGGCCGACATCTGTGACCCGTCGGTGACCGTCTGTCAGGGCGGTGAAATCAGCGGCCCGACGTCGGTGCCTGCCGCGTCGCCGTCGGTCATCGCGAGCGATGACGAGTTCCCGTTCGGCGATGACGAGTGGTACCTGTATCCCGGCACCGGCGTCATCAACCACTGGGGCGGCGGCGGACACCGGTAGCCCACGCGCTCAGTGCGCGTCGCCGGTGCTCGCGATTTTCCTGGCCAGCGCGGCAAGTTTGTCGTCCAATGGGAGTGCCGCCTTACGTAGCGGCGGACTGTCGTCGACAACCATCATCGACGCGACGGCTTGACGGAGGTCAGGCTGCTGCGATTGTCATCCTCGTCCGTCAGAAGAATCTAGGGACACGATGCAGGTCACTTTCGCAGGCTGATCGCCGAGGCTGCGCTTAGGAGTCAAATCGGTTGTGCGATTGGCGCATAAGCTCATTCTCGGCGGTTGTATTTTCGCGGCCCCAACTTGTCGTACCCCTCTGCTTTGATGGTGTTATGTCCACGACGGCAATGGCTTTCGATGTTGAGACGCCGTCGCCGTGTGAGCGTCTTGATGCGTTCGTCGTGGAGATCGGTGAGTTGATCGGTCAGCGCAACGCGATCGATGGCCGCCTGGTGGAGATTGTTGCCGAGATCGATCGCGACGCGTTGTGGGGCGCGACGGGGGCGCGGTCGCTGAGCTCGTTGGTGGCGTGGAAGACCGGGGTGTCGCCGCGTAATGCGGAGGTCATGGTGGCGGTCGCGCACCGGATCGAGGAGTTCCCGCGCTGTGGCGAGGCGATGCGTGCGGGCCGGTTGTCGCTGGATCAGGTCGGCGTCGTTGCCGAGCATGCCGCCGAGGGTTCTGATGAGCATTACGCCCAGTTCGCCGAAAGTGCCACGGTCACCCAACTACGGACTGCGGTGAAGCTCGAACCGCGCCCCGATCCCGAGCCGGAATCGAAGCCGGAATCGGAGCGGTCGATCCGCAAGACCACGCATGAGGACGGGTCGACCACATACAAGGTTCGGTTGCCGAAGTTGGAGGCCGCGAAGTTCGACGTGGCGATGGCGTCCCATCAGGATGCGTTGGTCGCGGACTGGAAACGCGACCGCGACGATGAGCAACCCTCGGAGCAGGCGGCGCCGTTCCCGAACCAGGTGGACGCGTTCATGAGCCTGGTCGAGGCCGGCTGGGACACCGACGTCGCCCTGCGCCCGCACGGGCAGCACACCACCGTGGTCGTGCACGTGGACATCGACCATGACAGTGCCGCGTTGCACATGGGGTCGGTGCTCACCGACGAGGAACGTCGACTGCTGTTGTGTGACGCGACGTGTGAGGTGTGGCTGGAGAAGCATGGTCAGCCGTTCGGTGCCGGCCGGTCCACGCGCACCATCAGTCGGCGGCTGCGTCGCGCGTTGGAACATCGGGACCGCTGCTGCCGGGTCCCGGGGTGTGGGGCGACCCGTGGTCTGCATGCGCATCACATCATTCATTGGGAGAACGGCGGGGTCACCGAGCTGCACAACCTGGTGCTGGTGTGCCCGTATCACCACCGGCTGCACCACCAGCGGGTCATCACCATCACCGGCCCGGCCGATCGGCTGGTGGTCACCGATGCCGCGGGCCGACAGCTCAGTGGAGGGTCGTTGGCGCGGCCACCGACGGCACCGTTTCCTGATGTGCGGCCGTGTCCCGGACCGACCGGGGAACGCGCCCAATGGTGGTGGTACCAACCCTTCGAACCACCACCCACAACGTCGACCAACTAGACGCGGCTTGCCCTGCAACGCCGCGGGCTAGATGCGGGCCAATGGCCACATTGGTCACTCGCACACCAACTTTGGCCCCCGATTGGCGCTTATTGACTTGGTCGCACTATTTTTTCTGAGGTGATCTCCTCAGCTGTTGGCGTCGTTGCCCGCTGGTCTGCTCCCCTCCTGGCTGTCGCGGCCGTGGCTGGCGTGGGCCTGTCCGTCGACCCGGCGCCGCGCGCCGACAACCCGGCGATCCGCCTGGTCGACGACAGCAACCCGCTGGCCGGCCGGCCCTTCTACGCCGATCCGATCTCGAAGGCCAGGGCTGCCGCGGCCCAGTCCGACCCACCCAGCCCCGAGCTCACCGCCATCGCCAACACGCCGCAGGCCTACTGGCTGGACCAGGCGTTCCCCGCATCCACCGTCGGCGGCACGGTCGCTGGGCTGGCCGGCGCCGCGAACGCCGCGGGCGCCACTCCCGTGCTGGTGCTGTATGGCATCCCGCACCGCGACTGCGGGAGCTACGCCGCGGGCGGATTCGGTTCGGCCGACAGCTACCGGGCGTGGATCGACAGCATCGCGGCGGGTCTGGGTGGCTCGCCGGCGGCGATCATCGTCGAGCCCGACGCACTCGCCATGGCCGACTGCCTCTCCGGCGGTCAGCGTCAGGAGCGCTTCGACCTGATCCGCTACGCCGTCGACACGCTGACCCGCGATCCGGCCGCAGCGGTCTACATCGACGCCGGGCACTCGCGCTGGGTGAGCGCCGAGACCATGGCGTCGCGCCTGAACGATGTCGGTGTCGCCAAGGCGCGGGGCTTCAGTCTCAACACGACGAACTACTTCACCACCGGTGAGGAGATCGGCTACGGCGAGGCCATCTCGGGCCTCACCAATGGTGCGCACTACGTCATCGACACTTCGCGCAACGGTGCCGGCCCGGCCGAGGGCGACCCGATGTACTGGTGCAACCCCGATGGCCGCGCACTGGGTGCCGCACCTACGACCGACACCGCCGGTGCGCACGCCGACGCGTACCTCTGGGTCAAGCGGGTCGGTGAGTCCGATGGGTCGTGCGGCCGCGGGGAGCCCGGTGCGGGCACCTTCGTGAAGTCGTTCGCCATCGATCTGGCTCGCAACGCGGCACATTGATTCCGCGGTGGCCTGACGGACGATTGGCCGGTCGCCTATGGAGTTACTGGCCCATCACGTATTTGACGGTGGGGCCGGTCGTCCAGCCGCCGTCGACCGCGATCTCGGCGCCGGTGACGTATGAGGCTGCGCGCGACAGCAGGTAAGTGACTGCGCCGGCGATCTCGTCGGCCTCGCCCACGCGACCCATCGGCGTGTTGGGGTAGTTGCCCTCGCCCAGCTGGATGCCGACCTCCGCCGTCATCGGCGTGTAGGTCATGCCGGGATGCACGGAGTTCACCCGGATGCGGTCGGTGCCCAGTTCGACGGCAGCGATCTTGCTCAGGCCGCGGACCGCCCATTTGGAGGCGCCATATCCGGCGGTCAAGGCCAGGCCCATCAGGCCGGCGGCCGAGGAGATGTTGACGATAGAGCCGCCACCGGCCGCGCGCATCGGCGCGATGACGGCCTGAATGCCGTTGAAGACACCGACCAGGTTGACGTCGAGCACGGTGCGGAAGTGCTCCAGCGGCTCGTGCTCGATGAACTGTCCGGTGGAGATACCGGCGTTGTTGACCAGGCCCGTGATCTTGCCGAACTCCGCGACCGTCAGCGCGACGGTCGCGTCCCACTCGCCACGATCGGTGACGTCGAGATGCGTGTAGCGCGCCGCGTTCCCGAGCTCGGTCGCCAGTTGCCGCCCCTCGTCGTCCAGCACGTCGGCGATCACGACCTTGCCGCCGCTGGCCACAATGTGCTGCGCCATCGACGCACCGAGACCGCGTGAGCCACCGGTGACGATCGCCACCACGTCCGACAAGCTATCCGAATCTGCCATCGCAGCACTCCCTTTCGACGCCTCAGGGCGCGGATCGCCATCGGGTCCGCCCGCGTGAGCAGGCAATCACATCTATTCGTCACCGGCGGGTGAGCTCCCACCCCGTGGGACTCGAATTGGTCGATGCCGGATCGGCGCCGTGATGTTGGGTAGCCAATCCGTGACTAATCTTTGACCGAAATATTGACGCGCCGTACGGATTTGGGCGATCCGCGGCCCATACCATGACCGTGTTCAACCATGCGGCCAGCGACAAAGGGGTCGGATATATGCGGGTGTTAGTACACGGCGTCCTTGCTGTGGTCGTGGTCGCCACGACCACCACTGGCGGCGCGCTCGGCATTGAGACGGCAGGCATCCGATTGCCGTTGGGCTCGATCATCGAGTCGACGCAGCCGACGCAGGGCCTTCCGGTCGGCGTCGCACATCCCGTCGTGGTGACATTCAAGCAGCCGATCACCAACCGCGCCGCCGCCGAGATGGCCTTGGACGTGACGTCGACACCTGCGATGTCCGGCAAGTTCGAATGGCTGGATAACAAAGTGGTGCAATGGGTTCCGGATGGATTCTGGCCCGCGCACAGCACCATCAAGCTGACCGTCGGTGGTCAGCCGATGGCCTTCACCACGGGTCCGGCCGTCGTCGGGACCGCCCACGTGGCGGACCACACCTTCACCGTGACGATCGACGGTCAGACGCCACCGGATATGCCGGCGCCACATCATCTTCCGCACCTCGGCGAGTCGGGCGTTCTGCTCGCGACCATGGGCCGGCCGGAGTATGAGACACCGGTTGGCAAGTACACCGTGTTGGCGAAAGACCGCAATGTGCTTATGGATTCGAGCAGCGTTGGCATTCCCGTCGATAATCCGGACGGGTACATGACGGACGTCGAGTTCGCGGTACGGATCAGCCGGCGCGGACTGTTCGTACATTCGGCGCCATGGGCCGTCGAGTCGATGGGTTTTGAGAACGTCAGCCACGGTTGTATTGGTTTGGCGCCCGCGGCAGCCGAGTGGTACTTCAACACCGTCAACATCGGCGACCCGGTCATCGTGGAGCCTTAGCCTTAGCCCTGCGTCGCAAGACAATTCGTCCTTGCCCATCCGTTGACCCTGTGTCTACGGCGGTCGTTACTCGCAAAAGTTGGCCCTCGGCGCAGGGTCAATGGGCTGGCTGGCGTTTGGGTGGTTGAGGCTGTGTCTGTGGCGGACGTTGCTCGCAGGAGTTCGCTCTCAGCGCAGGGTCAACGGGCGGAGAGCCCTCAGCGCGGGGTCACCGCGACCAGACGCATGAAGCACCCGAGCCGCGCGGGCTCGGGTGCTTCAGTGAAAGCGATTGTGCAGCTAGATGGTTCAGTTCTGCGGGCCCGGCTGGGTCGGCAGGTTGGGGGTGGGGCCGCCGGCGTCGACGGGCCGCAGGGTCCGGGCTTCCTTGCCCTCCGTGATACCGCCCATGTCCATCGGGATCGCAGCGGGCGCCGCGGCAATCGGGATGGGTGCGCCGATGGGTAGGCCCGCGGGGATGGGCGGGACGATCGGGGGCACCGCAGCCGGCACAGGCGGGACGACGGCGGGAACCGGCGGGACCGCGGCCGGGACGACCGGCGCGGCGGCCAGGGGGCCGATGATGCCCGAGGACTCGACGGCAGGGGCGGCGCAGGGTACAGCCCCGGCAGCCGCGGCGGGTGCCCCAGCTGCAGGTGCCGCGGCTCCCGCGTCGCATGAATATCCGCCAGTCTTCAGTGGGACTGCCGCGGCGCTGGGGCTCACGGCCACGGCGGTAGCGCACACCCCAGCGCTGGCAACTATTTTCACAGCGATTCGACCAAAGCTGATCATCACCGGCGTCTCCTTGAATGTGCCCTTAAATTACAGCGCCGAAAATTTGCGCAGCTGAACCGTAGGGCACCGCGAGAGGCTGGGTCTAGACATGTTTTCAATCGGATGCGTGCTCGACATGGGACTGAGCCGCGAACGTGACCGCACCGTTTCAATCGCCTCAAAGTCCTCACAGAAAGGTCTCAAGGGGCAATCGGGCGGTGCTGGAACCCGTTGCGAGGCTAGCAAACTCGACGACGCACCGCGCGAAGCCGGGCTAGCGGGCCGCGTCTCCGGCCAATAGCCTGGCCAACTCCTCCTCGGCGCGACGTTCCACGAGGAGCGGGACGAAGTCCCGAATCGTGCTGTCGGCGAACTGGTCGCGCGCGCCCGCGATGACGGTTGTCACCCGAGCCGGGGGCAGGTCCGCAAACTTGGCCGTCAGGCGGTTCTCGATTTCGGTGAATACCTGCTCTTCTGTCTTGGCGGACATGCCGTCGATCCTTCTTGGCGGCGTTGACGGCTGTCAACGCAGACGGGGTGACGTGTAGGCGAACTAACAATTAAGGGCGCCGTGTGAGGCGGCGGAAATGTCGGAGGCCCTCCTAGGGTTGTAAACGACGGCGGGCCTAGCGGCCCCGTCCGGCCGTACCCCGTTGACGAGAGGCTCGCCCATGTCCGGCACCCCGGAGTCCCGACCGCCGTTCCCGCCGTTCGATGAAGTGACGGCACTGACGAAGGTGCAAGCGGCCGAGGATGCGTGGAACACCCGCAATCCTGAATTGGTGGCCACGGCCTATACCCCGGACTCGGTATGGCGTAACCGCGACACCTTTGTGACGGGCCGCGATGCCATTGTGGATTTCCTGACGGCCAAGTGGGAACGCGAGCTCGACTATGTACTCCGCAAGAGCCTGTGGGGCTTCCGCGGGAACCGGATGGCCGTCCGATTCCAGTACGAATGGCACGACCACGGCGGGCAGTGGTGGCGCAGCTACGGCAACGAGCTGTGGGAGTTCGACGACAACGGGCTCATGCGGCGCCGCGAAGCCAGCATCAATGATCTACAGATCGCCGAATCGGAGCGGCGCTGGTTCGGCGTCCGTCCGGATTCGGAACGCGGGCCGGGTCTCGATATTCCGCTTCAGTAGCTAGCGCTGCCGCAGCGCGCTGATGCCCTCATCCAGGGCGGCCTCGAGATAGGTGAGGTCGCCGGTGGCGAGCATGATCCCGACTCCGCCCTGGATGCCGGCCAGCAGCGCGGCAGCCGCACGCTCGGGGTCGACGGCACGAGCAATCTTGTCCTGCTGCTGCATCGCGGCGATTCCTTCGGCGATGGCGCTGCGCCAAGAGTCGATCAGCTCGGTGGTGACCGCCTGCGCGCCGGTACTGGTGCGGCCGATCTCGGACATCAATACGGCAATCGGACAGTTCTGGCCCTGCCGGCGGTACCGCTCGACCACCACGTCCCGCCAGCGTTGCCAGGCCGCCCATGAGGTGAGCGAGCTCAGATGGGGCTGCTGGTCGTCGAGCACTCGCTGTGATTCGAGAGTTGCGACGGCAAGCAGCAGCTGATCTTTCCCATGCGGAAAGTAATGGAATATCTGGCTTTTCGACGTACGGGTCCGTGCCATGACGTCTTCGATGGTGGTCTGTGCGACACCGCGCTCCCGGATTTCGGCTGCGGCGCCATCGATGATCCGGGCCCGGGTGGCCTGCCCCTTGGACGTCAGTTTTTGGACTTGCAGGTCCATTTTGTCCGGTGGAGCATGTGGACTCATGAGTCCAAAAGATACGCGATTGTCTGACCGCACAGCGCTGGTCACGGGTTCCACCGGAGGCCTCGGGGTGGCGATCGCCCGCAGGCTGGCCGACGAAGGCGCGCATGTCGTGGTCAGCGGCAGGAATACCGAGCGCGGCAACGAACTGGTTGCCGCGATCCGGGCGGCCGGTGGCGGGGCGTCGTTTGTCGCCGCTGACCTGGCGGGTGGCGATGGCGCCATTCGGGTTCTTGCCGAGCGCGCCACGGAGGCAGCGGGCGGGCGGCTGGACATCCTGGTGAACAACGCCGCCACCCTGCTGATGCCGACACCTACGGGTGATATCGCTCCCGCGGTGCTGCGAGAGGCGTTCGAGGTCAACGTCTTTGCGCCATTTCTGCTCACCGGTGTGATTGCCCCTGAGATGGTTCGACACGGTGGCGGGGCCGTGGTGAACATCGGGTCGATCACCGGACTACGTGGGGCCAGCGGTTCGGCGATCTACAACTCGAACAAGGCAGCGATCCATTCGCTCACCACATCCTGGGCCGACGAGTACGGACCCTTATCGGGGTTCGGGTCAACGCGGTGGCGCCAGGGCCGATCGCGACCGAGCGGCAACAGGAATTCGTCGATCACGTCCAGCCGGTGCTCGACCGGCTGCCGTCCCGACGGATGAGCACGCCGGAGGAGGTGGCTGCCTCGGTGGCGTTCCTGGTCAGCGATGACGCCGCCAACATCCACGGTGTCGTCCTCAGCGTGGATGGCGGTTGGGCGGCGGTCTGATGCCTGGACTTCTCATCTCTGAAACAGATGCATGCCATCGAAATCTATCGTTGGACACGATGTGGATCAGCCGGTGGGATAGGTGTCGTGCGCCGCGGTGGTGAATCGTGGGCACCGTATTGAGAAGGCCTGAGAGGAACGACGACCCGTGAACGGCTTCAGCAGAAGGCAGTTCGGCTTGATGGCGACCGCAGCGGTCGGTGCGGCGTCGTTGGCGGCGTGCGGGTCGTCATCCGCGCCGCCGCCGGTCGCCAAGACGACGCCTCCGCCCGCTCCGGAGCACAACCTGAATGCGGTCAAGCAGATTCGCGCCGGCGATCTCAACGTCGGTTACGTCGAAGCGGGACCGGCGGACGGTCCACCGGTCATCCTGTTGCACGGCTGGCCGTACGACATCCACAGCTACGCAGACGTTTCCGCGCTGCTGGCCGACCAGGGCTTCCGGGTGATCGTGCCGTATCTCCGCGGCTTCGGCTCGACCCGGTTCCTGGCCGACACCACGGTCCGCAACGGCCAGCAAGCCGCGCTGGCTGCGGACGTGGTGGCCCTGATGGATGCGCTCAACATCCCGCGGGCAATCCTGGGCGGTTTCGACTGGGGTGGGCGCACGGCCAATGCTGTTGCGGCACTGTGGCCGCAGCGGGTTGCGGGTCTGGTCGCGGTGAGTGGGTACATCGTGGTCAACCTGGCGGCCAACCTGCAGCCGTTGGATCCGAACGCAGAGTTGGGTTGGTGGTACCAGTACTACTTCGCCACGCCGCGCGGTGAGCTCGGCTACCGGCAGAACACCAAGGCGTTCAATCGGCTGATCTGGTCGCAGGCGTCGCCGCGGTGGCACTTCACCGATGCGGCATACGGACTGAGCGCAGCCGCGTTTGACAATCCCGACCACGTCGCCATCGTGATCCACAACTACCGGTGGCGTCTGAGCCTCGCGGCGGGTGAAAGTCGTTACGACGCAGATGAACAACGTTTGCAGGGCAGGCCGCTGATACATGTCCCCACCATCACGATCGCCAGTGACTTCGATGGTGGGGCGAAAGATGGCGCCGGATATCGGTCGATGTACACGGGGACATATGAACACCGCGTTCTCGATGGAATTGGCCACAACGTACCGCAGGAGGCGCCCGCGCAATTCGCTGCCGCGGTGGTTGACGTGAGCCGAATGTCATCCCGCTGATCGCCCCGAGAGAGATTGTGCAACAACCTGACGAAAGGTGACATCACCGATGTCAATGGTCGACGATCCGATCACCCGTAACCCGATCTCGTCGCTATCCGGATGGCGGCTGACCTGGACACTGGTTCTCGCAATCGCAATCAGCACCACCGCGGTGGCGGTGACTGTGGGTGGTGTGGCCGGGGCCAACGAGGGCATCCGGATCACCGCGCGGACCTCGGCTGTGTTGTTCCTGCTGGCATTCACCGCCTCGTCGGCTTACCGGCTGTGGCCCAACGACATCACCAAATGGGTGCGTCGCAACCGGCGTTATCTCGGCGTCGCCTTCGCCGGGTCGCATCTGGTCCACGCGGGATTCATCGTCGCGTCCGTGATTCTGAGCAGCGCGCGCTTCAAAGCCGGCGTCGCGCGCACCCCGGAGGCCGTGTACATCCTCGACACGATTGCCTACGGATTCATCATCGCGATGACTGTCACCTCGTTCGACCGGATTGCCGACCGGATGCAGTATGCGACCTGGCGACGGCTACATGTCACCGGCAATTACGTGATCTGGTTGACCTTCTTCGTCGCGTACTGGCGTCGCGGGATCACCTACCCGCTGTTCTACGGGCCGTTCTTGCTCATTGTTTTGGCGGCCTTGGTGATTCGTTCGGTTGGCAAGGTCAAGCGCAAGTCCGCAGCGGCGGAACGCTGACGGCTATCGGCCCGCCAGGCTCCGGCTGATCACCAGTCGCTGAATCTGGTTGGTGCCCTCGAAGATCTGCATGATCTTGGCTTCCCGCATGAAGCGCTCCACGCGGTAGTCGCGGGTATAGCCGGCACCGCCCAGCACCTGGACCGCATCGGTGGTCACCTTCATGGCGGCATCGGTGGCGACCAGTTTGGCCACCGAGGCGTTGCGCGAGTACGGCAGTCCGGCATCGCGCCGGCGCGCGGCATCCAGGTAGGTGGCCCGGGCCGAGTCGACGGCGGCGGCCATGTCGGCGAGTAGGAAGCCCAGCCCTTGGTGATCGATGATCTTGCGGCCGAAGGTCGTTCGCTCCTGGGCGTAGGCCACCGCCTGATCCAGCGCGGACTGAGCCAGACCGACCGCTACGGCGGCGACACCGAGCCGGCCGGCGTCGAGCGCGCTGAAGGCGATCGGCAGGCCCTGTCCTTCGGCGCCGATACGACGCTCGGCGGGCAGGAAAACGCCGTCGTAGTGCGCCGACGTGGTGGGCACCGCGTGCAGGCCCATTTTCTCCTCGGGCCGGCCGAAGCTGAGTCCCTCGATGCCCTTCGGCACCAGGAAGCATGAAATCCCTTGCGAACCTTCGCCACTGCGGGCAAATAGGGTGTAGAAGTCGGCGAGTCCACCGTGCGTGATCCACGCCTTCGAGCCGGTGATGCGGTACCCGTCGTCGGACGGAACGGCTTTGCACGCCAGTGCGGCGGCGTCGGAGCCGGCCTGTGGTTCGGACAAGCTGTAGGCACCGACCACGTTGCCGCTCAACATCTCTGGCAGCCAGCGCTCCCGCTGCTCGTCGGTGCCGAACGTCATCAGCGGGTGGCACGACAAGCTGTGCACGCTGACCGCGATGGCGACCGACGCCCACCGGGCGGCGAGTTCCTCGAGGACCTGGAGATACACCTCATAGGGTTGGCCGCCGCCGCCCCACTCCTCGGGGTACGGCAGGCTCAGTAGCCCCGCCTCGCCCAGGGTGGGGAACACCCCGTCCGGGTACGTCTCGTCCTTCTCGTGCTTGTCGACGATCGGATCCAGCACCTTGTCCGCGATGTCGCGGGTCAGGTCGATGAGCGCGTGGGCTTCGTCGTTGGGCAAGAGGCGATCAACAGGCACCGGGTACTCCACTAATACGTCGGACAGTACTGAATTACCTGACACAGTACTGTTTGAGTAGTACTGAGTAAAGGCCGGCAGTACTATGCCGATGTGAGCGCGCGCCCGTCCCCGGCATTCGGTACCCGCCGTCGCACCGAACTGTTCGACGCCCTGATCACGTTGTTCCTCGACGAGGGGTTCGCGCACCTCACGCTCGATGACATCGCCGGGCGACTGCGGTGCTCGAAGTCGACGCTGTACACCCTCGCCGGCAGCAAGGAGCAGCTGGTCCGCGCCGCGACCGTGCAGTTTTTTCGTCAGGCCACCGACGAGGTGGAGCAGCTCGTAGCCGGCGTCGATGGCGCCCGAGCCCGGATCACCGCCTACCTGTCGGCAGTGGGGACGGTGCTGGACGCGGCGTCGGACCAGTTCATGGCAGACCTGGACGCCTTCACCCCGGCCCGCAGCGTCTACGAGAAGAACACGCAGATCGCGGCTCGTCGGGTGCAGGAGATGATCGCCGAAGGTGTCGAAAGCGGTGAATTCCGTGATGTCCATGCAGCATTCGCCGCCGATGTGGCGTCGACCATGATGGTGCGGATCCAGCAGCGCCGGGTGCGTGAGAGTACCGGACTCGACGATGCGAGTGCATATCGCGAGCTCGCGGCGATTCTCACGGCGGGAATCAACGCCTGACCCAGCCGCCTGACGTCACCACCCGACGTCGTGTTTGTTGCAACTCGATAAGCATGGCCCAATAGTCCGATCAAGATCAGTAGCCTCGTGCGGTGGACCGCAGAACCGCTCTCAAGGTGCCGCTGCTGCTGGCAGCGGGTTCTGCCATGGCCGGATTTTCCGGGTTGGCCCCGGCGTCTGCCGCGGGAACGCGCTGGACGCCCGAACGCGCCAACAGTTGGTACCAGGGGCAGGGCTGGCTGGTCGGCGGGAACTACATCACGTCCACTGCGGTCAACCAGCTGGAGATGTTCCAGTCGGGTACCTACGACCCCGGTCGCATCAGCGCCGAACTCGGTGCCGCCCGCTGGTTCGGCTTCAACACCGTTCGGGTCTTCCTGCACGATCTGCTGTGGGCACAGGACCCACAGGGCTTCTCGCAGCGCCTGACGCAGTTCGTGAGCATCGCGTCGAACCACGGCATCAAGCCGCTGTTCGTCTTCTTCGATTCGTGCTGGGACCCGCATCCGACGCTCGGCGTGCAGCGGGCGCCGACGCCGGGTGTGCACAACTCAGGCTGGGTGCAGAGCCCTGGTGCGGACCGGCTCGGTGACCCGAAGTACCGAGCCGTCCTACAGAACTACGTCACCGGGGTGCTGAATCTGTTCCGCAATGACAACCGCATCGTCGGGTGGGACCTGTGGAACGAGCCGGACAACCCGGCCAACGTCTATCGCAAGGTCGAGCGCGGCGACAAGATGCAACTCGTCGCCGACCTGCTGCCGCAGGTGTTCGCCTGGGCGCGAGCTGTCGACCCGGTGCAACCACTGACAAGCGGTGTCTGGCAGGGCAATTGGGCCAACCCCGCGCAGCGCAGCGCCATCGCGTCGATCCAGCTGGACAACTCGGACATCATCTCGTTCCACAGCTATGCCAAGCCGGCCGACTTCTCGGCCCGGATCGACGAGCTCGCACCGCTGGGCCGGCCCATCATCTGCACCGAGTACCTGGCCCGCAACCAGGGCAGTACCGTCGAGGGCATTCTGCCAATCGCCAAGCAGCGCAACGTCGGTGCGTACAGCTGGGGTCTGGTGGCGGGAAAGACCCAGACCTACTTCCCCTGGGATTCGTGGGACCACCCCTACCCAGCGGAGCCGAAGACCTGGTTCAGTGATCTGCTCTACCCCAACGGGCGGGCCTTCCGCGACAGCGAAGTGCTCACCGTACGGAAGCTGACCGGAGCAACCGGCCAGACCTAGTGCGATCAGTGGGCGAGCAGGAGAATCAGTTGTGCCTGCAGCTCACCGCAGAGGAAACCGAGCGTGGCACCGAGCACGACGACGATCCACTCGTCATCCTTGAAGGCCGGGCGCAGCAGGTTCTCGAACGAGAGCGAATCAAGCAGCATCATCTTGGTGACCATGACGTTCTCCAGATCGAGGCGGTCCCGCATGTATCCCTCGATGTAGGTGGACGTTTCGGGCAGCTTGTCGATGATCGAATCGGTGATCTGCTTCTTCATGTCCACGTATTGGCGGCCGCCGACGGACTTGATGATCTTGCCCGTGAAGCCCATCTGGGTGTCGATGGTCTGGCTGATCTCGGTGGAGATGATGTCGAAGAACCGGTCTGACGACGGACCGTTCAGCATGCTCTCCATGATGGCCTGGGGCGTAAAAATCTCCCGGGCCATCAGCGCCGCATAGCCCTCGACGACCTGGGCGCGCTCGCGCTGGAAGACGCCCTGCCACTTGATGCCCAGGAAGACGTTCTTCCGCTCGAGCGGCCGGAAGATCATCTGCAGCGCAACGTAGTCCGTGAGACCACCGGTCAGCAGGCCGAACAGCGGCAGCGACCAGTGCCAGTTGGTGATGCCGAAGACGACGGCCTGGACCAGGCCGATCAGGAAGCCGAAGAGCAGGCCGGACATGATCAGGAACTTGAACGCCGGCTTGCCGATGTCCTGGAACACCGTGTTGAGCGTGACCTTGTCACGCACCAGGTTGGTGACGACCATGTGCTTGATGTCGAAGATCTGGTCGACCTGGCCGCGGAGCTTGTCGAACATCGCGGCCATCGCCACCGGGATGCGCTTCTCGACGTTCTTGACGACGACGTCCTTGATCTGGTCAGGCGTGGCGCGCCAGATCTGCGACTGGAACGACATCATGATGGTGTCGACCATTTCCGCGGAGGTCTGTCGGAGCGGTTCGGCGAGCTCTTTGACCAGTTCGTTCGGGTCGATCTTGTCGAACATCTCCTCGGGTTTGAGAATCTCCGAGGTCAGCGAATCCACTGCCACCGCTGCCATTTTCGGTGCGCGCTTGGGAATCTGACCCTGCCAGCCGAGGTAAGGCGGGATGCCCTTGAACTCAACGGGGTAGAACATCATCTTCAGGGCCATGATCTTGGTGATCCAGCCGACGAACGCGGCGCCCAACGGGATGGTGACGTACACCCACCACGGGTAGGCGAACGCATTGGCCAAGAGATGCTCCACCTGGCTGTCTCCCATCAGTCGCGTCCGGTGAATGGCTCGACTACGTTAACCGGCGACCCGTGGGTGAAGACTAATGGGCACGTTAAATCCGCAACGAGGGATCGCGTATTTTGCTCAGTTGACCAAACGGCGCCACGAATCGTCCACAATGCGACCCTTATCTACGCATGACAACGGCCGCAAGCGGACTACCGAGCGATGGCGCTGCTAGTCGAAGACCGTCGTGCCGTTTGCTGTGTCGTACCCGATGTAGATCGAGTTCGTCAGGAACGGCTGCGCCCCGGTGTTCATCAGTGATGCGTTGTAGGCATCGGTGGTGGCCACCGGTGAGTTCGTCGACGTCGTCTTGTAGGTGTAGAGCAGGTTGCCGCTGCTGTCGTACACCGCGATGACGGTGCCGTCGGCCAGGCCGGAACCGGCAATGGTCGACGGCAGGGTGCCGGTGACACCGCCCGAGTCGATGAGCAGGTTTATCGGGGTGTTCGTCCCGTTCACGGTGACCGAACCGATGACGTTCGGCGAGCCCGACGTCGTGACCCGGGCAGGCAGCGGGTTGGGGCCGAACTGCAGTGTCCCGGCGCGTTCGTCGATGTAGATGCCGTTCTTCAGGTCGCCCGGCAGCGCGGTGGTCACCAGGCTGGGCCCCGGTCCGACCGCGTTGGTCCCGATACCGAGGACGCCGACGACACCATCGGCCGACAGGAAGTTGTTGAAGGCTGTCTGCTGCGTCGGGTCGGTGATGATGTCGACGGTGGTGGACGCGGTGACGATGCCGTTCCCGAAGTCGACCGGGGTGTTGTACTCGCTGTAGTTGTAGGTCAAACCGCCGCTGTAGGCGCCGGTGCCGCTGCCGACGGCGTTGCCGAGGCCCGTCGCCCCGACGTTGTTACCGCTGATGACCAGGCCCGACGAGCCGGTGTCGACCAAGACCGGCACCTTCTGACCGCCGTTCACCGAGATGTACACGATGGGCTCGGTGCCGGCATACATGGTCAGCGGAACCGACCCGTAGACCCGGCCGTTGACGGCGGCCTGGGAAATCAGGGACTTGACGGCCGCATCGCTGGTGCCGGAGTTCGCGGCGCCCAGTGCCCCCACGGCATAGCCGGGCAGCGCCTCATTCCAGTTCAGGGCGGCGAGGGCGAAGCCGCCCAGCCAGCCGTTGGCGTTGCTCTGGTAGAACGACATCGCGCCCGGATTGCCATTGAGGTACGAGCTCAGCTCCCAGCTGGCGATCGACAGCTGGAACTGCGTGCCCGCGGCGGCGAAGCCCGCCCACCAGTTGCCTTTACCCCACGTGTCCGCGTTCAGCTGCGCCTGCGCGGCCGAGATTTCCTGCAGCGCGGTCTGTACGTACTGCGTCGTCGTCTCGGTCTGACCCGGCTGCCAGGTTGTGGTGGGAGCCGGCGTGAGAGCTGTTGCAGGAGTGGGGGTTCCGGGCGTGGCGAGCAGGCCTTTCAGGGTCTGGCTGGTGCCGACGGCCGCGGCGGCGAGGGTCTGCTCGGTGCCCAGGGTGGCAGTGCCCAGAGCCTGGCCGATGGCGGCGAACACGGACAGGATTCCCGAGATACCGGTGCCGGTCGACGGTGTCTTCGTCGTGCTCGTGGTGTTCGTCGTGTTCGTCGTGGTGCCCGCGGTGGACGTCACGGCAGCCGCGGATACCGGGGCGGTGGTGACGGTGGGCGTGACGGCCGGTGTGGCGGCAGGCGTGATGCTCGGCAGCGGAGTCGTCGGGGCGGCGACGCGCACCGCGGCGGCGTGCGGCAACGAGGGTGTCACGACTGCGGCAACCGGCTTAATGGTGGCGGCCGCTACTGTGGCTACGGCCTTGGGCGCGGGGCTGTCGTCGGTCGCCGCGACGGGGTGCTTCGGGGTGCTCTTCGGCGTCACATTGCTGACGATGGATTCCGCTGTATTGGACGGCTTTCCATGCGAGCCCGCGGCCGGCGCGTGTTCTGTTTTGGCGTCGGCTCCGGTCGCGTCGGCATCGGTCTTGTCCTTGTGCGCCGGCGTGTCCTTGTGCGCGGGCGTGCTACTGGAGTGTGCCGAGGAATCGGAATCGGGAGCCGCGCTCGCGACCGCGGCACTGCCGAGCAGCGCCGCACTCACACCGAAGGCGGCCACTCCGGTGCCCAGCCAGGTCGATACTGCCAGCGTCCGGCGCTCCGCGCGACGATGTTTGCCAGTCATTTTGGACCTTTCTACGTTCCGCCGCATGGTCCCTCGACCCGGCAACTGCAACAGTTTGCCGAATTAGGCCACAGAAGACTGTCCGCCCGAGGTAGAAGCACTGTACTGGTAGGAAACTGACAGCGACGAGTTGGTGTCGCGCAGCTTAGAGGTCGAAGACGGTCGATCCGTTCGCGGTGCCGTAGTCGATATAAATCCTGTTGTGCAGGAACGGCATTGCACCGGTGTTCATCAGCTCGGCGTTGTAGGCGTCGGAGGTCACCACCGGCGTGTACGACGACGTCGTCGTGTAGGTGTAGAGCAGGGCGCCGTTGCTGTCGTATACCGAGATGACGGTGCCGACGGGGATCGAGCTGCCCATGATCGTCTGCGGGAGGGTGCCGGTGACACCGCCGGAGTCGATCAGCAGGTTGATCGGCGTGCTCGGCCCGTTGTTGATGCGGACAGAACCGATCACATTCGGTGATCCCGATGTGGTCACGCGGGCCGGTAGGGGGTTGGGACCGAAGGTCAGCGTCCGTCCGGCTTCGTCGATGTAGATGCCGTTCTTCAAGGCGCCCGGCAGGGCGGTGGTGACCAGGCCGGGACCGGGGCCGACCGCGTTGGTGCCGACACCGAGGACGCCTACGACGCCGTTGTTCTGCAGGAACTGGGCGAAAGCGGCCTGCTGTGTCGGGTCGGTGATGATGTTGACCGAGGTCGGTGCCGTGACGATGCCGTTACCGAAGTTCACCGCGGTGTTGTAGGTGTTGTAGTTGTAGGTCAGGCCGCCGCTGTAGGCGCCGGTGCCGGTACCCACCGCGTTACCGAGGCCGGTCTGTCCGACGTTCTTGGCGTTGACCACCAGTCCGGACGAACCGGTGTCCACCAGCACCTTGATGCTGGGCCCGCCGTTCACCGAGATGTTGACGATCGGCTCGACGCCGGCGTACATGGACAGCGGGACCGAGGCGTAGATCCGGCTGTTGGTCGTGGCGTCGACGATGACGGCCTTGATGGCGGGATTGGCCGCCCAATAGCGCGCCGCCTTCAGCGCCGCGACGGCCTTACCGGGCAGCGATTCGTTAGCCTTCAGCGCGCTCAGGGCCGTCGAGCTGGTCGGGTTCGCCGCATAGTTGTCCATCAGGGTCTGCTGGTTGGCCTGGTACTTGGTGAGGTACGAGGTGGCGATGGACAGCTGATACCTCGAATACCAGGTGTCCCAGCCGGTACCCAGGAGTGCGCGCGCCTGCTGGATTTCGGCCAGCGCGGTGTTGACATATTGATCCGCGGTGCCGGTCTGGCCCGGCTGCCACGTCTCGGTGGGGGCCGGGGTGAGAGTCGCTGCGGCACTTGTCTTTTCCGTAGTAGTCGCCAGGGCGGGCGTAACGCCCAGCAGCTTGCTCACGGTGTTGGTGGTACCGACCACCGAGCTGGCGAGGGACTCCTCGGTGGCCAGCGTGGCGGCCCCGAGGGCCTGGCCGACGGCGGCGAGCACCGACAGCAGTCCGGAGATGCCGGCTGGAGCGGTCGGCGTCGCGACGCTGCTCAACGCCTTGACGGTCGTGTTGGGAATCGAAGTGATTGCGGCCGCTGATGTTTCAGCTGCGGCGACGGAGACATGCGGGGCGGTCGCAGCCGGCGGAGCCGGTGTCGACGCCGCCGCCGGTGTTGCCGACGATGAAGAGCTCGACGCGGCCTTGGTCTGGGTTTCCGTCGGCGGCTTGACCGCGACGGCGGTCTTCAGCGGGTTCTTCGTCGACGGACCGTTGGTCACCGCCTGGGCGGCGGTCGACGGCAGCTTCGCGACGGTCCCCGCTTTCGGAGCGGATGCCGGCCGGCTGTTGCTGTCGGACTTCGTGGGGCGATTGCGCGCCGGCTTTGCGTCGTTGTCGGTGTCCGCAGCCGCGTCGGCTGAGGCGCCGGTACCCGACGTGGCTTTGGTGTCGGGTGCGGTTTTGGAATCGATCGCGTCGGCCGCAGCCGCGGTGTCCTTCTTCTTGTTGCTCTTGGTGTTTTTCTGCGCCGGCGCCTTCTTGGGCGGTGCCGAATTCGATGACGAGGCGGAGGACGAATCCGAGTCGGTCGACGGCGTTGCACTCGCGATGGCGGCGCTTCCCAACAGTGCTGCGCTGACACCGACGGCGGCCACTCCGGTGCCCAGCCACGTCGACACCGCCAAGTTTCGGGGTTGCGGGCGACGGTGTGCACCAGCCATTTCGGGTCCTCCATAGTCACGCCGCGCGGCCACGAGACCCCGGCACGTCAACCGCCGCTGCGGCATTGCCGCGTAGCAGTGTGGCAGACCGGCGTCGCGCCGCAGTACGCACAGGAAATTAACAGCTTCGAACGAATGCCGCAGTGCTTCCGGCAAAGTGTTTGCCATAGCCGTCAATAGTTTCCGGCCACTCACCAGTTGTGGCTGCCGCACTGGGCACCTTCGCCTCACCCCGGCGGGACAGGCCCGGTGAGGTGGTTCGGGCAAATCGGCCGCGGGCTAACATCCCCCGACGTAAGTTGAGGTCGCAGCACACGGTTGCTGCCGAGGCATGCATTCGAGGGGGCTGTCGTGGCTGGGCTCATCGGCACATTGGGACGTCGGGTAGCCGTTCGAGCGTTGACCGCGTTGATTCCGTTGGCGGTGGTGTGCGCGTATGCGGCGCAGTTGGTGCAGCCGGTCGTCCACACGGCGGTGACGCCAACTTCGGAGATCGTCTCCGCGCCGTCGACCATCGGCATGGCCGACTCCAGCCTGTACGGCATGTCGCAGCAGGACATCGACACCACTCTCGACATGCTGCAGACCATGGGCGTCCAAGACGTCCGGGTCTACATCCCTTGGGTGTACACGCAGCCGCTGCCCAACCAGTACAACTGGGCGCCGATCGACGCGATCATGAACGCGGCCAAGGCCCGCAACATGGGCGTGCTCGCCATGGTCAACAGCACGCCCGTGTGGGCCGGAACCGCCGGAAACTTCCCCGGCGCAAAGACTCCCGACCCTGTCGCCTACGCGAACTTCATGAGTCAGGTCGCCACCCGGTACGGCAAAACGATCTCGGCCTACGAGGTGTGGAACGAAGTCAACTGCGTCTGCTTCTACGACCCGGTCTCACCGTCGAGCTACGCCGACCTGCTGAAGGCCGCGTATCCGGCCATCAAAGCCGCCGATCCGTCGGCCACGGTCATCGCGGCCGGGCTCGGCAGTGTCTTCACGGTCAACGGAGTCACCATGAATCCGGTGGACTACATCAACGCGATGTACGCCGCCAGCGCGCAAGGCTACTTCGACGCGTTGGCGTTTCATCCCTACCACGAGACGTTGATGTTCTCCGACGGCGCGGGTGTGCCGCTCTCGCCGCTGACCCAGATTCAGAAGATCTACGACCTCATGGTGGCCAACGGTGACGCCGCCAAGAAGATCTGGATCACCGAGTACGGGGTGCCGACCAACAACGTCAGCGAGCAGACGCAAGCCGAATTCATCAAGAACCTCATCGACACCTGGCAGACCATGTCGTTCGGCGGGCCGCTCTTCATCTACACGACCCGTGACGACCAGCCCGGCAGCGGAAAGTTCGGTGTCTTCTACGCGGACTGGATCCCCAAGGAAGCCGCTTTCGTCATCGCAGAGGAAATCCTGCGGCTCAATGGCGTCGGGGGTGTCGAGGGCATCGGAGCGCGAATCCTGGCCGCGGTACGGCTGGCGGTGGGGGCTGTCGTGGACGTCATCGCCAAGGTCGGGCAGGCTGTCGTGAAGGTCGTTGACGCCGCGTGGACCGCCTTTGTCAATGTCACCAAGGCGGTGACGCAGGCAGTGGTGAACACGGTCAAATGGGTGACCAACGCCGTAGTACAAGGGGTGAAGTGGGTGGCCAACACCGCGGTCGACGTGACGAAGGCCGTGATCGCGGGCATCTCGAACGTGATCCAGAAGATCGGCGACATCATTCGGCCCCCGGCCGCAGCGGTGACTCCGACCGCGGCGCTGAAAGCGGTGGCGGCAATGAAAACGGTTGCGGTGGAGCTGGACTCGCCCACGCCGACCGCTGCGACCAAGTCGGAGCCCGTTGCTGGCGCGGCCGGCCTGAAGATCGCGCCCGCCAAGGGCGCCGAAGTGAAGGGCGCCGACGCCCCGGCCGTGGTGAAGGAACCGGTCAAGGAGCCGACGAGGGAAACCGCGACCGAGCCCGAGGTGAAGTCCACGGACGAGCAGAAGTTGCCAAACGTGGACCCCGAGGCGAAGACGCCGGGGACCAAGGACGCCGGCAAGTCTGACTCTGACGGCAAAAAGACTGCGGATAAAAAGGATTCGAAGGACCCGAAGAATTCGACGTCGGACACCCCGAAGGGCGACGAGGGCGCCAAGGGCGCCAAGCCCGGCCAGCACAAGGACGGCGACGAGAAGCCGGCGAACGGCCGGGCGCCCGACGGCACGCCCAAGGGGAAAGCGCCGAAGCCTCAGCCGAAGCCCCAGGCCAAGCCGAAACCGCAGCCGGCGACGGCGACGGCCGCCACGGGCGACTCTGCTCCGGGCGCCAAGGCCGAACAGAACTGAGCCCCGACTGGGCCACTCGCAGGTAGGTTTCGGCTCAGCGCGATTCAATCCGGGTGAACCGAAGCAATTGCGCCCCGTCGACCTGCATCTTCGGTAATTGACGTCGCTGTACCCCAATCCTGTTGCGTTGACAGCAAACTGGTGCCTTCCTAACGTCCGGGCCAAGCTCGACAACGGAAGACACTGGGAGGCAGCTTGTGGCGCAACCGCTTCAGTCGCCTTCGCGCGCCTCCGCGCCGTGGGCGCGACCCGCAGTGGCGGTCGGCGACTTCATCGTCCTCAGCGGCGAGACGTGCGCCGCCATGCTGCGCCCGCCGTATGCCTGGCGTGAACTGATCGAGCAGATCTGGTTCGTCGCCCGGGTCTCTGTCGTACCCACCGTGGTCCTGTCGATTCCCTATACGGTGCTGATCGTCTTCACACTCAACATCGTGCTGATCGAGGTCGGCGCCGGCGATCTGTCCGGTGCCGGCGCTGCGCTGGCGTCGGTGACGCAGGTGGGGCCCGTGGTGACCGCGATCGTCGTGGCCGGTGCCGGCTCGACCGCGATGTGTGCCGACCTCGGCGCGCGGACCATCCGCGAAGAAATCGACGCCATGAAAGTCATTGGCGTCAACCCCATTCCGGCGCTCGTCGTGCCGCGCGTTCTTGCCGCAACCTTCGTCGCCGCGATGCTCTATTCGATGGTGGCCGTCGTCGGCCTGGCCGGCAGCTACTTCTTCGTCGTCTATATCCAGCACGTGACCCCCGGTGCGTTCATCGCCGGGATGACGCTGCTGACCGGCCTGCCGCAGGTGATCGTTTCGCTGGTCAAGGCGTTGCTGTTCGGTCTGTCGGCCGGACTCATCGCGTGCTACAAGGGGCTGTCAGTCGGGGGTGGTCCGACGGCCGTCGGCAATGCCGTCAACGAGACCGTGGTCTTCTCCTTCATGGCGCTGTTCCTGATCAACATCCTGGCGACGGCATTCGGCGTGAAAGTTGCGCCATGACAACGGATGTGGATGCCGACCGCCCCGCCCCCCTCGGCGAACTGGCAGACCAGGCAGTTGCGGCGACCCGACGGTTGGGGGAGCAGACGGCCTTCTACGGCAGCGCTTTGGCTGCCACGGCGGACGCCGTCCGACGGTATCCCGGCGAGGTGCTTCGCCTCATCGCGGTCATGGGCATGGGCACCGGGGCACTCGCGGTCATCGGCGGCACCGTGGTCATCGTCGGGTTCCTCACGCTGTCCACCGGCGCTCTCATCGCGGTCCAGGGTTACAACACGTTGTCGAACGTCGGAATCGAAGCCCTGACGGGCTTCCTGGGGGCCTTCCTCAATGTGCGCTTCATCGCCCCGGCCACGGCCGGGGTGGCACTCGCCGCCACCATCGGTGCCGGCGCGACGGCGCAACTCGGGGCCATGCGCATCAACGAGGAGATCGACGCCCTGGAGGTGATGGGCATCCGGGTGGTCACCTACCTCGCGGCGACCCGGATCGTCGCCGGCGTGGTGGCCGTTATCCCGATCTACACCGTCGCCGTGTTGATGTCCTTCCTGGCCACCCGGTTCGGAACGACGATCATCTACGGCCAGTCGCGCGGCGTCTACGACCACTACTTCACGACATTCCTGCACCCGAACGATCTCGCCTGGTCCTTCTTCGAAGCGCTTGCCATGGCTGCCGCGGTGATGGCGGTGCACACCTACTACGGCTTCACCGCGACGGGCGGACCGGCCGGTGTCGGCGAGGCCGTCGGCCGCGCGGTGCGTACCTCGATCACCGCCGGCGTGTTCATCCTGCTCACCATCACGCTGTCCGTCTACGGGCAGTCCGGCAACTTCCACCTGGCGGGCTGACCTCCGATGGCCAAGGGAACCAACGGAACTCGGCGTGCGCAGATCGACCCGATCTGGTGGGCGCCGGTACTCGTGCTGGCGGTCGTCGTCATGACCGCGATGACGTGGCTGTTCTTCTCCGGATCGCTCAAGGGATTTGTGCCTCTGACCCTGGTGTCCGACCGGGCCGGCCTGGTGATGGAAGACGGCGCCAAGGTGAAACTCCGCGGCGTACAGATCGGCGAAGTGGAATCCATCGGCAGCCGGACAGATACTGCGGGACACGTGCTTTCGACGCTGAAACTGCGGATGTATCCGGGACCCTTCGCACAACTGCCCGGCAATGTCGAAGCCCAGATCAGGTCCAGCACCGCATTCGGCGCCAAGTATGTCGAACTCAACGTGCCTGCGGCCGGCCCCGGTGCGGGCCACCTCCGGTCAGGAGCGGTGCTGCAGTCGAAGAACGTCACCGTCGAGGTCAACACCGTGTTCGAGAACCTGCAGTCTGTGGTCCAGGTCATCGACCCGACGAAGCTCAACTCGGTGCTGTCGGCGGTGGCCGAATCGCTACGGGGCAAGGGTGAAGTCATCGGCCAGGCCATCACCGATGCGAACCAGGTGCTGCTGGCCGTGAATCCGCGCATGGACACCGTGCGCAAGGACTGGCAGTTGTTCGGTCAGACCGCTCAGGCGTATTCGACTGCGGCGCCGGACATCGTGTCCACCCTGGATTCGTTCTCGACCACCGCCACCACCATCGCCGGCCAGTCGAAAGAACTGGACGGTCTGCTGTTGTCCGCGGTCGGCTTTTCCCAGGCGGGCATCGACACCATCGGCGCCAACCAGACCACCCTGGTGCGGGCGATGGAACTGCTCAGACCGACCACCGCGCTGCTCGACACGTATTCGCCGACGTACACCTGCCTGTTCCAGGGCGCCCAGTGGTTCTTGGAGCACGGTGGCCGATATGCCATGGGCGGCAACGGAAAATCGGTGATCATGGATGCCGCGCTGCTGGCCGGCGCCGACCCCTACCGGTTCCCCGACAATCTTCCTGTCGTCAACGCCAGTGGCGG
Organism: Mycobacterium sp. FW102-FHT13B02; assembly: GCF_058790275.1. Lineage (NCBI taxonomy): Bacteria > Bacillati > Actinomycetota > Actinomycetes > Mycobacteriales > Mycobacteriaceae > Mycobacterium > Mycobacterium sp. FW102-FHT13B02. The sequence continues at coordinate 78,972 of NZ_JBYTCM010000021.1, read as the reverse complement.
ACCCGGCGGCAAGCCGAGCTGCGGTTCGTTGCCCGACGTCAGCAAGAACTTTCCGGTCAAGTATCTGGTGACCGATACCGGCTTCGGTGACGGACTGGACATGCGGCCCAACCCGGGCATCGGCTTCCCCGGCTTCGCCAACTACTTCCCGGTGACCAAGCCGCAACCGGAACCGCCGCGGATTCGGTACCCGGGTGGCCCGGCGCCGGGGCTGCCCGGTGTCGACATGGGCGAGCCCCAGCCTGCTCCGGGGACACCATGAGAAGCCGGATCCGCGGGACCGCAACCCGTGTCGTCGTCTTCATCGTGGTCAGCCTGCTCTTCATGTTCGGGCTGCTGACGGTGTTTGGGCAGTTCCGGTTCGATTCGCGGGCCTCTTACCAAGCGGTGTTCAGCAACGTATCGGGGCTGAAGGGCGGCAACTTCGTCCGCATCGCCGGCGTGGAGGTCGGCAAGGTCGAGAGCCTCAACCTGCACAAAGACGGCACCGTCACCATCGACTTCGCGATCGACAGGCAACTGACGCTCACCGAAGGCACCACGGCGACCATCCGTTACGAGAACCTGATCGGTGACCGCTACCTGGCGCTCGACGAAGGCCCCGGATCGGTGCGCAAACTCCTTCCGGGCCAGACGATCCCGTTGTCCAGGACGTCGCCCGCCCTCGACGTCGATGCGCTCATCGGCGGCTTCCGTCCGTTGTTCCGCGCGCTCGATCCGGACCAGGTCAATGCGCTGAGCGGTGAGCTGCTCCGAGTGTTCCAGGGCCAGGGCAGCACCATCTCTTCGGTGCTGGCGCAGACCTCCGCGCTCACGACGACGTTGGCCGGGCGCGATCAGCTCATCGGTGAGGTCATCACCAACCTCAACACGGTGCTGGGGACTTTCGCGGCCCGCGACACGCAGTTCGCCGACGGCTTGGACAAGCTGTCACAACTCGTCCAGGGGCTGGCCGAGCGCAAGTCAGATATCGCCACTGGGGTGGCGAACATCGATACCGCGGCACGGTCGGTCGCCGACCTGCTCGCCGTAGCCCGCGAACCGATCAAACAGACTGTGCAGCAGACGGACCGGGTCTCAGGACAGATCATGGCGGATCACGACTATGTCGACGACCTGGTGAAGACCCTGCCCGACGCGTACCAGATCCTGTCCCGCAACGGTTTGTACGGCGACTACTTCGGCTTCTACCTCTGCGACGCGCTGCTCAAGCTCAACGGAAAAGGCGGCCAACCCGTGTACGTCAAGGTCGCCGGCCAGGATTCTGGGCGGTGCACGCCGAAATGACTCGAAAGACATGGAAAATCAAGCCACTTGCCGAACGTAACCGCGTGGCAGTGGGCGCGACCGGCATCGTGCTGATCGTCGCCGTCGTCGTCGCCGCGTTCAGCTACGACAAAATCCCATTCATCAAGGGTACGTCCGACTATCAGGCGTATTTCGCCGACGCCGGCGGCATCAAGACAGGCAGCGACGTGCGAGTCTCGGGGCTGGGCGTCGGACGTGTCTCGGGAATTCACCTGGCGGCCAACAAGGTTCTGGTGGACTTCACGGTGCGCGACGGCGTCGAACTGGGCGACCGCACCGAGGCCGCCATCAAGACCGAAACCGTGCTCGGTACAAAAGTGCTAGAGCTGACGCCGCGCGGCGAACGAAACCTGAACGGTCCCATCCCGATTGAACGCACCACCTCTCCCTACGACCTACCGGCGGCGCTGGGTGACCTGACGACCACCATCAGCGGCCTGGACACGACCCAGCTGTCCTCGGCGCTCAAGACTCTGGCACAGACATTCCAGAACACCCCGCCAGACCTGAAGCTGGCGCTGGAGGGCGTGGCGCGGTTCTCCGACACGCTCGGGACCCGCGACGCGAAGCTCCGCCAGCTGCTCGCCGACGCCAACAAAGTGACGTCGGTGCTGGCCAAGCGCAGCGACCAGATCGCGCGGTTGGTAGTGAACACCGATGCGCTGTTGGGCGAGATTCTTTCGCAACGCAATTCGGTCGAGACGCTGATGGCCAATATCAGCGCCGCCACCGTGCAGCTTTCGGGGCTGGTCAACGACAATCGGACGCAACTCAAACCGGCCGTCGACAAGCTCAATGGCGTACTGGGCATCCTCGACAACCGTAAGAAGGAGCTGCAGCGCACGCTGTACCTGCTGCGCCGGTACGCCATGTCGTTCGGCGAAGTGCTGGGCGCCGGGCCGTTCTTCAAGGCGTCACTGGTCAACCTGTTCCCCGGACAGTTCGATCAGCCATTCGTCGACGCTGCGTTCTCCGATCTGGGGCTGGATCCGAACGTCCTGCTGCCGTCGCAGCTGACCGAACCCGGTGCCGGACAGCCCGGTACTCCGCCACTGCCGTCGCCGTACCCGCGCACGGGCCAGGGCGGACCGCCGAATCTGACACTGCCGGATGCGATCACCGGCAATCCGGGAGATCCGCGCTATCCCTATCGCGAGCCACTGCCCGCACCCGCGCCGGGCGGTCCGGCGCCCGGGCCGCCGGCCCAGGGGCCGGCGCCGGGTGAGGTGCCCGCGCCGACGGTCCCACCCCCGACGCCGCTGCCGCCGTCGAGCAACTCGCCCAGCGGTTCGCCGGGTGTCGTTTCGGATCCGGTTTCCCCGGTGGGAGGGAGGTGACCATGGCAGTCGAACTCGGTACGAAAGATGCGCGCGGCCGGCGGATTTGGCGAGTTGTCATCGCGGTGAGCCTGGCCGTCATCCTCGCCGTCGCAGCCACCGGACTGGCCCGATCCTGGTGGGTCACCGCGCTCCGGAGCACCTACGTCGCGTACTTCGCCAACACCAACGGCCTGTACACCGGCGACGACATCCGGATACTGGGCGTCACCGTCGGCACGGTCGAGAAGATCGAACCACAACCGCGTGCCGCCAAGGTCACCTTCTCCGTGGATTCGCAATACGCGCTGCCCGCTGACGTCCGTGCCGCGATCCTGTCGCCGTCATTGGTCAGTGCGCGGGCAATCCAGCTGGTGCCCGCCTACACCAGCGGCCCGAAGCTTGCCGCCGGCGCCACGATCGCACTGGACCGCACTGTGGTGCCTGTCGAGTGGGACGACTTCCGCCAACAACTCGAGAAACTGACCGACTCGCTGCAGCCGACCAGCCCCGGCGGCCCCAGTGCAGTAGGCGAATTCATCAACAGCGCCGCGGACAACCTGCGCGGTCAGGGCGATACCGCGCGCGAAACCGTGATCAAGCTGTCCCGGGCGATGTCGGCCCTCGGCGACCACAGCACCGACATCTTCAGTACCGTCCGGAACCTGCAGATGCTGGTGTCCGCATTGTCGTCGAGCAGCGACCTGCTCGCGGCCTTCAACACCAACATGGCAGCCATCACCACCACGCTGTCGAGCACGCCGAACAACATCGCCGACGCCACCCGCAACCTGGACACCGCGGTCAAGGACCTGCGCGGCTTCAACGCCGAGAATCGCGAAGGGCTGGGGGCCGCCTTCGACCGTCTGGGCGCGATCACCACGGCGCTCAACGACAGCCGTACCGATCTCAAACAGGTCCTGCACATCGCGCCGACGGTGTTCCAGAATTTCACCAACATCTACGACCCCGCGCAGAGCGCGATCACCGGCATCCTGGCACCGGTCAACTTCGCCGACACCGTGCAATTCCTCTGTGGCGCCATTCAGTCCGCTGCGCGGGAGAACTTCGCCCAGTCCGCCAAGCTCTGCGTCCAGTACCTCGCCCCGATCATCAAAAACCGGCAGTACAACTTCCTGCCGATCGGTGGCAACCCGTTCGTCGGTGCAACAGCCCGGCCCAACGAGGTCACCTACAGCGAGCCGCGACTGCGGCCGGGCGGCGCGCCGGCGCAGGACGCCCCGGCGCCGGGACCGCTGCCGGCAGAAGCGCCGGCGGCGAAACCGACCGACCCGAGCCAGGGGCTGGCAGGGCTCATGGTCCCGCCGCAAGGGACGCAGCCATGAAGCGCCTCATGGCCGCGACGATCATCGTCGTCAGCGTGCTGGCGCTGCCGGGATGCCAATGGCGGGGCCTGAATTCGCTGACCCTGCCTGGGACCGTCGGCGACGGACCGGGCTCGTATGTGATCCAGGCGCAGCTGCCCGACGTCGTGGTGATCCAGCAGAACACCCGGGTGCGGGTCGGCGACGTCAACGTCGGCAACGTCACCAGGATCGAGGTGCAGGACTGGCACGCGCTGGTGACCATGCGGATCAACGGCGATGTCCATCTGCCCGCCAACAGCACCGCCAAGGTCGGGCAGACCAGTCTGCTGGGGTCGATGCACATCGAGCTGCGCCCGCCGACAAATGAAGCGCCGCAGGGCCAACTCGGCAATGGCTCGGTGATCCCACTGTCGCGTGCTGCCACGTACCCGACGACCGAACAGGCTCTCGCGTCGGCGTCGATCCTCCTCAATGGCGGTGGGCTGGCCCAGCTCCAGGAGATCAACCAGACCTTCGCGAAGGCGTTGGCAGGGCGCGAGAACGACATGCGCAGCCTACTGACCCAGTTCGACACATTCATCTCCCGGCTCAACGCCCAGACCGACGACATCATCTCCGCCACAGAGAATTTGAATTCCCTCGTGGGTCAGTTCGCGGCGAATCAGCGCACCGTCGACAAGGCGCTCACCACCATCCCGCAGGCGCTGGCGGTGCTGGCTGAGCAGCGCACGAAGCTGGCCGACGCGATCGACGCCGTCGGGCGATTCAGCGCGGTCGCGTCGTCGACGGTGCAGCAGACCAAGGAGAGCCTCGTCGCGAACCTGCGGAACATGGTGCCCGTGCTGCGGTCACTGGCCGATTCGGGGCCGGCGCTGACCAAGGGCCTCGACTTTCTGACGACCTACCCGTGGGTGAAGAGCAATCTCGGCAACTGGTTTCGGGGAGACTTCGCCAACATCACGATGATCATCGACCTGACGTTGAGCAGGCTCGACAGCAGTCTGTTCACCGGAACCCGCTGGGAGGGCAATCTTACCGAACTGGAGATGCAGTGGGGCCGCACCATCGGCCAGATGCCCAGCCCGTACACCGCGGGCAATCCACTGATCGCTCCCTACCATTTCGGGGGGTACTGACATGGTGCGTCTGCGCTTGTCCCGAACCGTTTGGATCCAGCTGGCAATCCTCGGCGCCGTCACCGTAATTGCCTGCAGTGTCATGGCATTCGGCTTCGTGCACGTGCCTACCCTGCTCGGATTCGGTCGTTACACCGTGACGGTCGAGCTGCCCGAATCCGGTGGGCTGTACCCGACGTCGGTGGTCACCTACCGTGGCACGGAGATCGGCCGAGTCGGCGCGGTCGATGTCACGGCGGGCGGAGTCCGTGCGGAACTGAACCTCGACTCCTCGATCAAGGTGCCCGCCGACGTGTCGGCCGCCGTCCACAGCCGCTCGGCTGTCGGTGAACAGTTCATCGAATTGATCCCCGCCCCAGGCCAATCCGATGCCGGTCAGGCACTGCACGGGGGCGCGACCATCCCGGTGACCAAGGTGCAGCTTCCGGCCGACATCGGCAACCTGCTCGATGCCACCAACAGGGCGCTGGAAGCCATCCCGCAAGAGAATCTGCGCACCGTCGTCGATGAAGCCGACAAAGCGGTGAGCGGACTGGGCCCCGAGTTGTCTCGCATCGTCAACGGGTCCGCGTCATTGGCCATCGAGGCGGGCAAGAACGTCGACCCGATCACGCAGTTGATCGACCAGAGCCCCGCGGTGTTGAACTCCCAAGTGCAGACCGCGGATTCCATCGCGACCTGGGCGCAGCGGCTCGCCTCCATCACCGGCCAGTTCAAGGCCCAGGATGCGGCTTTCGCCGAATTGCTCAAGCTTGGAGCACCGGCTCTCGACGAGGGCCGGGCCCTGTTCGACCGGTTCGCCCCCGCATTGCCGGTGCTGCTGGCCAACATGGTCAGCCTGGGTGAAATCGCCGTTGTCTATCGGCACGACATCGAGCAACTACTGGTGTTGTTCCCACAGGGCACCGCGTTGATGTCGGCCATCGCGCTCGCTGATTCAGACCTGAAGACCCCCTATCGGGGTATCTATCTGGACTTCAAGCTCAACATGAATCTGCCGCCGCCGTGCAATACCGGTTTCTTGCCCATCAAGCAGCAACGGATACCCACCGAAGTGGACTATCCCGAGCGGCCGGCTGGTGAGCTGTACTGCCGCGTGCCGCAGGATTCCGATCTGAATGTTCGTGGCGTGCGGAATATTCCGTGCGAGAACAATCCCGCCAAGCGGGCACCGACCGTTGAACTCTGCGAGAGCAATGAGCAGTACGTACCTCTCAATGACGGATATGTCTGGAAGGGCGATCCCAACGCGACCCTGACGGGACAGGGCGTCCCGCAGTACGCGCCGGGCAGCGATCCACGACAGCGCCCTGCTGCTGCGCCGGGACCGGCGCCCCCGATGCCGCCGGTGGCCGTGGTGCCCTACGACCCCGCAACGGGCGGCTACGTGGGTCCGGACGGCAAGCCGTACACCGACTCCGACCTGGCCGCCACCACGAAAGGCAAGACATGGCAGAGCATGCTGACTCAGAACAACTAGACGGAATTGTCAATCCCGGCGACACTCTCGTCGACTCGACCACGGAATCGAAACCGTCGCTCCGGCAACGGCTACCGCGGGTCGCGCCGGTGGTTGCGCTAGGGCTGCTGCTCGTCGCCACCGTCGGTGTTCTCGCGGGCTGGCTGGGTTTCCGTGCGCACGCGGCCCAGCAGCAGCAGGCGCTGCGAAGCCTATACGTGCAGACCGCCCGCCAGGCAGCGCTGAACCTCACGACCATCAGCTACACCGAGGCGGACGCCGACATCCGGCGGATACTCGATTCGACGACCGGCGCATTCCGCGACGACTTCCAGCGCCGAGCGGAGCCGTTCGTCGCCGTGGTGAAGCAGGCCCGATCGAAATCCGAGGGCACGGTCACCGAAGCCGGCCTCGAGTCGGTGAACGGCGATGGGGCGCAGGTGCTTCTCGCGGTATCGGTGCGGACATCGTTGGCCGAGGCGCCGGCCGGCCCACCGCGAAACTGGCGCATGCGGATCAGTGTCGCGAAAGACGGCGCAGGCGCGAGAATCTCCAACGTCCAGTTCGTGTCGTGAGTAGACCGGACGGCCAGGACAACGTGAAGGACCAATCATGACAGTGGATGTCGAAGAATGCATCGTCTCGCTCGATGAGATAGCGGTCGTTGAGGCGGAACCAGCAGTAGCCCAGACTGATTCACGGAGGCCGTGGGCTCGGTGGGCCGGCGCGGCACTGGCAACCGCGGCGATGCTGCTTGCCGTCGCCGCGGGATACCTCAAATGGGAGGATGGCTCGGTGCGGCTGGCAGAAGGCGCGGCCGCCGACTCGGTGCGGGCCGCCAGTGACGGCACCGTCGCCATGCTCTCCTATCGCCCTGAAACCGTTGACACCGAACTCCAAGCCGCTGCAGACCGGCTGACGGGAGGTTTCCGTGGTGAGTACACCAAGTTGGTCGACACCGTCGTAGCGCCCGGGGCCAAGCAGAAACACATCTCCGCGGTGGCGACCGTGCCCGACGCCGCCACGGTGTCGGCTACCGAAAACCACGCCGTGGTACTGGTTTTCGTCGACCAGACCACCACCGTCGGTACGGATGCGCCCACCGGCTCGACGTCGACCGTGCGGGTGACTCTCGACAAGGTGCACGATCGATGGCTGATCTCACAGTTCGACCCGGTGTGAGGCGGGGGTTGCTGACGTTGCTCGCCACGTCAGTTGGGTTCGGATGGACGGTCGCGGTGGTTCATGCCGATCCGGTGACCTACGTCAACAGCGTGAACGCTCGTCCCGGTATCAACTTCCCGAGCAGTGACGCGGCCGTCGCCTACGGGCGCGGCGTGTGCGACAAGATCGCCGCGGGCCGCAGCTACGAGCAGATCATCGGTGATATCGAGATCGGGGTCACCTACGGCGACGAAGGCCGGGCCAATTACCTTGTCGGACAGGTCATCAACGAACTGTGCCCCGAACTGATCGGGCCGCTGCGCAACTCTGCGGCCAACTACCGTCCGGGGGCACAGTGAGTACCCGATTGGCCTGGATGACGCTGGTCCTCTTCGGCGGTGGTCTCGCGCTGCCTACGGTCGCCCATGCTGACAACTCCCGCCTGAACAACAGCGTGGTCGCCAACGTCTACACCATTCAGCATCAGGCGGGGTGCACGAACGACGTCGCAATCAGTCCACAGCTGCGGGTCGCCGCGCAGTGGCATGCGAACGACGTGCTGAACAACCGCGATCTGGACGGCGACCTCGGTTCGGACGGGTCGACGCCGCAGGCTCGGGCCCAGGCGGCGGGTTTCCGGGGCAAGGTGTTTCAGACAGTGGCGATCAACCGGTCGATCGCGATCAACAATCTGGATGTGCTCAATCAGTGGTACTACGACCCGCCGACCTACGCCATCATGGCCAACTGCGCCAACACCGTCATGGGCGTGTGGTCGGAGAACAGCCCGGATCGATCGGTCGTCGTTGCGGTGTACGGTCAGCCGGGTGCGTAGAGGCTGACCGCCTGGGTCTTGCCCTTGAGGGGGACTGCCGGTCTCGCCACGGTGTTCGCGCGCGCCGCCGGGCTCAACAGCTCCCAGGTGTGCTGGCTCAGCAGGATCGTGTCTCCGGTCTGCCGCGTCGCCGATTCCACGCGTGCGGCGACATTCACCGGATCGCCGATGACCGTGAAGTCGAACCGTCCGGAGCCACCGAGATTGCCGGCCACGACGGTGCCTGAATTCAAGCCGATCCCGACTTCGGGATCACCGTCGCGGTCGTGCAGCGCCGCGGCGATCTCGCAGGCTGCCGTCAACGCCCGGTCCGCGTGGTCCGAACAGCGCTGTGGCACACCGAAAACCGCGAGCAGGCCGTCTCCGATGAACTTGTCCACGTAGCCGCCGTGCTTGCCGACGATCGGCACCACCGCGGCGAACAACCGGTTCAGCATGGCGACCACGTCCCGGGCCGGGTGCTGTTCGGAGTAGCCGGTGAATCCGCGGACGTCCATGAACAGCGCGGTGATCTCTGCTTCCTCACCCTGAGCCAAGCGACCGTCGCCGTCGGCGAGAATGTGCTCCACGATGGCGGCATCGTGGTAGGTGACGAACGCTGTCCGAATGCGTTCTCGCTCCGCCAGGCCTTCGGTCATCGCGTTGAATCCCTTGGCCAGCAAGCCGATTTCATCGGTACTGGTGATCGGGACCCGGACGGTGAAGTCACCGTCACCGATGCGGTCGGCGGCTCGACGCAGGTCGCGCAGTGGCTCGGTCACCGATCGGGTGACCAGGAGCAGCAGCGGCGAGGCGACGGTCACCGAAATGATCAGCGACAAGCCGACGCCGATGGCGAGGGTGCCGATGGTGTGCGGCCCGACGATTCCCGCGACGATGGTGCCGGCCAGCACCGCGATCAACGGAATGGTGCCGAGCAGCCGGTACGGCAATCCGACGCGAACCCGGACCGGTCCGCCGAATTCGGTGACGTGCCGGCTGATGTCGGCGAGGACGGGGCGCATCATCTGCTCGGTGAGCAGAGATCGCAACGCGAACCAGTAGAACCGGAACAGCATGGCGCCAGGGATGAACAGCAGGAACGTGATCGGCGGTAGGTGCAGCAGGCGGATCAGTACGACGATCCACAGAAAGTTCAGCCCCGCGAGAAAAACCAACGACACCGGCCGCAGCATCGGTGCCAACGGCACTTCGGCGGCGGTGCGCCACATCTCCGCAGCATCGGCGGGGTCTGGTTCGTCGAACCACTGCTGCAGCTTGCGGAGGTGCGGCGTGATCGCCGAGAACGTCACCAGGTCGTCGATCAGATAGATGGCCGCGCCGAGGCAGGTGAGGATCAACAGATCGGTGCGGGTGAGGCCGGGGGCGAACAACCGGACGAACTGCGGTCCCAGGATCGCCCACACCGACGAGGCGACGATATAGACGAGCAGGATCGCCCGCCGCTGCAAGCGGATGCCGCCGTAGCGGTACGGCCGCGCGAGCAGGCGCAGCAGTACCAGGCGGTCGGGCGGGTCAAAGGTGGTCAAGGCATCCTCCGGCTCAGGAGTGTTCGCCCATCTTCCCGTGGCGGCCCGTGGTTTGTCCCAGATCTAGACCAGGTCGCGTAGTTCCTCGATGAGCTTGACGCGGTCGGCGGACGTCGCGCCCATGGGCACCACGTTGAGTACCGTCACCCCGGCCTCGCGGAAGGCGGCGACCCGTTCCTTCACGAACTCCCTGCTACCGATCAGCGAGATGTCCCGAACCAGTTCGTCGGGAACGACTTTCGCCGCACCATCCTTGTCGCCGGCCAGGTACAGCTCCTGAATCCGGTCGGCTTCGGCGCCGTAGCCGTACTTGGTCGCCACGTTGTGATAGAAGTTCTTGCCCTTGGCACCCATGCCGCCGATGTAGAGCGCGATGTGGGGCTTGATGAATTCGCGCATGCCCTCGACGTTGTCGCCGATGGCGAGCGCCGGCCCGGCGTAGATGTCCATGGGCGGCAGCGAGGCGTCCCGCTTGGCGTACCCGGCCTCCAAGGCGTCGCCCCAGACGTCCTTGGCCCGCTCCGGCATATAGAAGATGGGCTGCCAGCCCTCGGCGATCTCCGCGGCCAATTCCACGTTCTTCGGCCCGAGCGCGGCCAGCAACACCGGAATCCGTTCGCGTACAGGGTGGTTGATGAGCTTGAGTGACTTGCCCAGCCCCGTGCCCTGGCCCTCGGGCAGCGGGATGGTGTAGTGCTTGCCCTGGTATGCGAGTCGCTCACGGCGCCACACCTGGCGGCAGATTTCGACGACCTCGCGCGTACGCCCGATCGGGTTGTCATAGGGCACGCCGTGGAAGCCCTCGATCACCTGCGGGCCCGACGCGCCGAGGCCCAGGATGTACCGGCCTTCGGACACGTAGTCGAGGCCGGCGGCGGTCATGGCCGTCAGGGTCGGGGTGCGCGTGTAGAGCTGCAGGATGCCCGAGGCCAGTTCCACCCGCTCGGTGGCGGCGGCCAGATAGCCGAGAGCGCTGACGGCGTCGAAAGAGTACGCCTCCGGGACGAAAACGACGTCCAGGCCGGCCTTTTCGAGGTCGGCGACCTCGGCCACGACCTCCTTGAAGCCGCCGGCGTAGTTGATGCCCAGGCCGATCTTCATGCTCACTGCTCCTTCGCGGCGAGCGCTGCGATGGCTTCGGCTGCCTCAGCTTGGATTTGGGGGAACTGGGCGGCCATCGCCTCGGACAGCGCGGTGGCGCCGGACAGTGGCCGGACCATCACCATGAAGTCGTCGATCAGGCCTTCGTTGTTGACGTGGATGAAGTCGCAACCGGTGATCTTCTTGCCGCCAACCGTGGTCTCGAAAACCAATGCGTGGCTGCCCGTTTCAGGGTCGTTGATCTCACGGATGTAGCGGAAGTCCTCGAAGACCCGCAGCACGCCGCGCAGGATCGCGGCGGTGATGGGCTTGCCGGGATAGGGCTTGAAGGCGACGGGGCTGGTGAACACCACGTCGTCGGCCAAACAGGCGGCCATGGCCTCGGCGTCGGCGGCCTCGACGGCCTTGCGGAATGCCTGCATCGCATACCTCGCATAGTCAATTTGTTGATTAGGTATCGGTGACGCTAGCCGGACAAGCTCGGCATGTCTATATGTGACTAATCACTTTGTTGACTACTACACTCTCCTGCATGGCTCTGCGTGACGCCGTCTTGGCGGCCCTGCTCGACAGCGAGGCCTCGGGGTATGACCTGGCCAAGGGCTTTGACGCGTCCGTCGCCAACTTTTGGATGGCCACGCCACAGCAGCTGTACCGGGAACTGGACCGACTCGCGGCCGACGGTCTGATCGAGGCCCGCGTCGTCGAACAGGAGCGCCGGCCCAACAAGCGACTGTTCACCCTGACCGAAGCCGGGCGGGCCGCGGTGCACGCCTTCACCGAAGCGACGCCGAAGCCCTTGGCGATGCGTGACGACTTGCTGGTTCAGGTGTCCACCGTGGACAGCGGTAACGCCGCGGCGGTGTGCGCGGGCCTGCGAGACCGAATCCAGTGGTCCACCAATCAGCTCGAACTCTATGAACGCATTCGCAACCGAATCCTGGGCGGCCGCAGCGAGGTGGCGTTCCTGGCCGAGGCGGATCGGATCGGGCCCTATCTGACGTTGATGCGTGGCATCTCATTCGAGCAGGAGAACCTCCGGTGGGCGCGAGAGGCGCTCGAGGTGATCGAGCGGCGGCAGTCCCGGCGCTAGTCATGAGGCCACGGCAGTCCACCTGATGCGGTTCAGTGCCGCGCGCACGTGACTGTGGGTAGGTTGGTCTGCAGTCGGCAGGGGAGGAACGCATGCGGAGTCTGGTCAACTGCGGAGTGGCGGTGGCGGTGGCGGTGGCGGTGGCGGTGTTGGCCGCCGGCTGCGGCGGCGGGTCACCGCAGTCCGGCCCGGCGACGTCGTCGGCGAAGCCGGTGACCTCCACGGCACCCCCTCCGCCGGCGATCGTCGCTCCGGCGCAGTTGAAACCGGGCGCCTACCCGACCAAGGCGCACGAGCCCTACGGCGCTGCGGGTACCCCAGCAATCGGCGCGAGAGTCGAGTCGCAGCAGTTGGCCGGCTACGTGGTGGGACCGTGGGCGGTCGACGGCACACTCACCGATCCTTATCTGTCAACGTATTTCGTGATCGACGAGCCTGGCGGGTTGGCCCAGTTCGGACCCGAGAGCATCGCGACCGCCGCCGGCAGGCACAACTTCATCGATGGGTTCGCCTCTGCGCGGGAGTCTGCGACCAAGGCCGTCCTGATCAATGGCGTACTGCGTTTCGCCTCGCCGGCCGATGCCGCCGCCGCCGCCGGTGAGATGAATGCGGCGGCCCTCCAGCTCAAGATTCGCGGTGCCGAGCCGAAAACCGTTGCAATTCCCGACCATCCGGATGCGCTGGCGTCGACGTACGACATGGATTCCCGCGGCGCGAAGTTGACCACCGTGCGGTCGTTCACCACGCACGGCCCCTATGTCTTGATCCAGCTGGCCCAATCGACAGCAGGTGCTGATCCCGCCATGGCGTTGGTGGCCAAGACCATAGGCGCGCAGATCGGTGCGATCGATCCGTTCAAGCCGGCTGCCGACCTGGCGTCGGTGCCGGTCGATCCGACCGGACTCCTGGCGTTGACGTTGCTGACCGATTCGCCACGAAACTCCCAGAACGCCGTCTACTCCGGTACCGGGGCCTTGCACTTCCAGAGCAACCCGATCTCCTCGGCCAGAGTGTTCCAGGACAACGGCGTGACGGGGTTCGCGCGGGGGAAGACCAGCGTGTATCAGGCGAAGGACCCGGCGTCAGCGGTCAACGTGGCGAACGCCTTCGGTAAAGAGGTCTCGGTCGACGGCACCGAGACCGCCGATCCGGTGCCCGGGCTGACACTCAGCCGATGCATCTTGTTGGCCAACCCCAAGCAGTTCTATTGTGTCGCGCCCGCCGGCAACTACGCCATCGAGGCTCGCGGTGCCGAACTGAAGGATGCCCACGAACAGGTTGCCGCCCAGTACATCCTGTTGACGGCTAAGCCCTAGCCGACCCGTCCAGCGATCGGCCGGTGGCCGACTGCAGCAGACAGATGACGGTGCTGGGCAGTGGTGTGTGTCCCGTGCGGTCCATGTTCGAGTCGATCAGATAGGTGGACGTGTACCGGCTGCTCTGACCGGTGTACTGCGCCAGGCCTGCCGCGCACCGCTGGTCGGCGACACCGGCAATGGCGTCGTTGACCGCCACATTGGCGCGGAGGAAGACCTCGGCGATATGCGGTGCGGCGCAGTCCACCAGCGTCACCTCGACGACGCTGGGGTCGGTGGGCGGGGGCGTGTTCAGGCAATCGCCAACCTGCAGATCGACCCATTTGGCCTGCCGTGCATTCGGTTTGATCGGCACGATCGGCACCGGCGACGGTATCAGTGTCGCGGTGGTGGTCTCCGCGGGCGCTGCGGTGGGTGTGCTCGACGCCGGTGTCGCTGACGTGTTCGAACTACAGGCCGCCAGCAGCGACGCTGCCGCGACCTGCCACACCAGCCGACGTGGGCGAACGGTCATGGTGCGCATGATAAAGCTTCGGGGTGGCAATCACCTTGATGTTCAACGTGATTGCCACCCCGGGATCAGCTGCGGCCGGCAAAGATCACCCTGCCCGCCGGCCAGGACGGTCTGCAACACCCGGGCCAGCTCACCCGGCGGATCGGGAGGCAGGGCCTCGGCACGCCACGCGATGAAGGCGTCTGGCCTGACGAGCAGCGCACCCGAGGGTTGCAGGCCGGTCGCGGCGAGCCACGCAGCCCGGTCATCAGCTGAAATAGCTTGTACGACAACAGTGTCCGGGGCGGCCTTGGCCCACGTGCCGCTGCTGTCCGTGGTCAACAGGGTGAATCCGGTGCCGACGAGATCCAACGTGGAGACGCGTCCGCACTGCAGCCAGATGTGTGGAACCCGGGTGCCCGCCTGCCCGCGCAACTCGGTGACGAGGGCCGGGGATGCGCCGGCCGGGGCGGTGTCGGAGACGACGGCCGCGGACTGGTACTGGTAGCCCACCAGCAGGGCGAACATCGGTTGCTCTGCATCGGTTTCGAGGCGGGGATAGGAGCCGATGTCGAGAAGATCGAGTATCGGTCCGGTCAGGGATTGCCGGCTGCTGAAGGCCCCGACGGGATGGCGCTCGTCGTGATAGGTGGCGAGCAGTTCGGGACCGGCCTGGCCGTGTAGTACCGCAGCCAGTTTCCAAGCCAGGTTGTCGGCGCTCTGGACCGCGACGTTGGCCCCACCGGCCCGGAAGGGCGGCATCGCGTGGGCAGCGTCGCCGACGAAGAAAGTGCGCCCGCACGCGAACGAGTCGGCAACCCGTTGGTACGGCTGCCAGGGTGTGATGTCGATGATGTCGATGTCGATCGGCTCTCCGACCGCCGCCAGAATCAGGTCCCGGCAGTGTTGTTCGGTGAACTCGGCGGCCGACTGCCCGCGGTGTGGGAAGTAGGTGGTGATGAAGACGCACAGGTCGCCGTCCGCGGGCACGAAGATGCCGTCCACGTCAGCGTTTTTCACTTGGACGCTGGCGCCGTCACCGAGGTGTGGGACGAATCGTTGCCACGGGCCCCGGAAGTAGACGAACACCACGTAGATGGGCAGAGCATCGCGGCCGGAGGTACTGATGCCGAGGACGTCGCGAAGGTGGCTGTGCACACCGTCGGCGGCGACGAGGTAGTCACTGCGGATCGAGGTCGTCGCCCCGGAGTCGATGTCGCGCACCACGGAACTGACGCCGGTCGCATCTTGGTCGAGTGCTGCCAACTCGGTTCCGTACCGCACTTCGCCGCGATGATTCCTGATGTGGCGCACCAGGATTGGTTCCAGCCGACTCTGTGGGCAGTACTGGATGACAGGCTCGGGGCTCAGTCCGTCCAGCCCGGCGAAGATGGCGGCGATATCGATGGCAGGTAACTGCTCGGGGCTGTTCAGCGCTGGTTTGACCACCATGTCGGGGGTGGCGGCGCCGACGGCGTGCACCTCCTCGGCCAAGCCGAGCCCACGCAACACCTCCAAGGTGCGAAAACTCAGGTTCCGCGCTTTCGGATAGCGGAAGACTTCCCGCCGTTTCTCGATGACCAGGGATTCGACGCCGTGTTTGGCCAGCAGCGCGGCGGTGGCCAGTCCAGCTGCCCCGGCGCCGGCGATCAGTACGGGCGTGTGTTGGGTTGCCATCCGACCTCCCCACGTTGAATGGAACTAGGCAGTTCCATTCAACAGTGACACGGCGGGCCATCGTGCGCAAGCCCCGATTGTCAGCCCGGCGAAGCGGCGGCCAGGGGCAACACCACGTCGTCCAACACGCGGCGCACGTAGATGCGGTCGATGGGACGCCCGGAGATCATTCGCAGAATGTTGAGGCCGAGGACCGCGTCGGGCAGCAGCGTCAGGTCCCTGGTGGCTGAGATCTCGCCGCGGGCCACTGCGCGCTCCAGGACCGATCGCAGTACCTGGCGCGGCACGCTGAGCACCAGATCGTCGAGAGCCGCCGACAGGCCAGGGTCGTGCATCGCCGCCGTCGCCACGCCGACCACCACACGAAACATGTTGATTTCCTCGACGTTGTAGTCCGGAACCGCTGCCACCAGCGCGTCCAGGTCGCCGCGCAACGAGCCGGTATCGGGAGCCGGTGCCGGGCCGAGCGAGCGGCGCCAGTGCGCGATGGCCTGCGCGACCACCTCGCCCTTCGACGACCAGCGCCGGTAGATCGCCGCCTTGCCGACTCCGGCGCGGGCCGCGACGTCATCCATCGTCATCCGGTCGTAGCCCAGTTCGGTGACGACTGCCAGTGTCGCGTCGAGGATGGTGCCCTCGAGTGCCGGATTCCAGCGCCCGGCGGCACGCTTGGGCGTTCGACTGGCCGGCATGGGTGTGCTCCTCGCGTGTGTGGAACCAACTGGTTCCGCAACTGTAGAGCGCGTCCTCGGCTGTGTCAGTGATCTCTCAAGGCCCTGTCGGGCCGACATCGGCGGCCATCGCCGATACCATCGCCGTACCAGCGACCTCAGGAGGCCGGCATGCCCGAATACACCGTCGGTGACTACCTGCTGGACCGGCTGGCTGAACTCGGTGTCACCGAGATTTTCGGTGTGCCAGGTGATTTCAACCTGGAGTTGCTCGACCATGTGATCGCGCACCGGGATGTCCGGTGGGTCGGCAGTGCCAACGAACTCAACGCCGGCTACGCCGCCGACGGCTACGGCCGGCTGCGGGGCATGGCGGCGCTCATCACCACGTTCGGCGTCGGAGAGCTCTCCGCGGCCAACGCGATCGCAGGCAGCTACGCCGAGCACGTCCCGGTGGTGCACGTCGTCGGCACCCCGTCCATCGATGTCCAAGGTTCCCGCCGGGTGATCCACCACTCGCTCGGTGACGGCGACTTCGACCATTTCCTCCGCATGGCCCGCGAAATCACCTGCGCGCAAGCCAAACTCCTGCCGGCCACCGCTACCCGGGAGATCGACCGGGTGCTGTCCGAGGTGCACGAGCGCAAGCTGCCCGGCTACCTGATGCTGGCCACGGACGTCGCCCGGTTCCCGGTCGAACCCCCGACCGGGCCACTGCCGCGATACACCAGCGGCACCAGCCCGCGAGCCCTGTCGTTGTTCACCGCGGCTGCTGCCCGACTCATCGGCGACCACCAACTGACCGTGCTGGCCGACCTGCTGGTGCACCGGCTCGAAGCCGTCCCGCAACTCGAGGCGCTACTGGCGGCCGACGTCGTCCCACACGCCACCCTCATGTGGGGCAAGAGCCTGGTCGACGAGTCCGCCCCGGAATTCCTCGGCATCTACGCCGGTACCTCCAGCCAGGAGTCGGTCCGCCGGGCCATCGAAGACGCGCCGGTGCTGGTCACCGCTGGTGTGCAGTTCACCGACATGGTCAGCGCCTCGTTCACGCAACAGATCGATCCGGCCCGGACCATCGACGTCGGGCCCAACCAGAGCACCGTCGCCGGCGAAGTCTTTGCACCACTGGACATGTCGGCGGCACTCGAGGCGATCACCGGCATCCTGCAGTCGCGGCCCACCCGGTCACCGGCGGTGTCCCAGCCCAGGCCCGACGCGCCTGGCCCGGAGCTCGTGCCGGACCAGTTGCTCACCCAAAGAGCGTTGTGGGACAAGGTCTGCGGGGCGCTCACCCCGGGCAACGTCGTCTTGGCCGAGCAGGGCACGTCGTACTACGGCATGGCCCGCCACCGGCTGCCCAGCGGAGTGGCGTTCATCGGTCAGCCGCTGTGGGCGTCCATCGGCTATACGCTGCCGGCCGCGCTCGGTGCGGGATTGGCGGCGCGAGACCGTCGTCCCGTGTTGCTGATCGGCGACGGTGCCGCGCAGTTGACCATCCAGGAACTCGGCCAGTTCGGCCGCGAGGGGGTGCCCGCGGTGGTGATCCTCGTGAACAACGACGGCTACACCGTCGAACGGGCGATCCACGGTCCCACCGCGCCCTACAACGACATCGTGAGCTGGCGCTGGCGCGATATCCCGGCGGCGTTCGGCGTACGAAACTCGTTGTCCCATCGGGTGACAACCTGCGGCGAGTTGGACGCCGCGTTGGCCGATGCCACAGCGCATCCCGACGATCTCGTCTTCATCGAAGCCGTGGTGACCGCAGAGGATGTGCCGCCGCTGCTGGAGGAATTGGCCGCGGCGATCGCCAAAGCGAACGAAACTACTTAGGGCCCACGTAGGCGTCGGCCCAGGCACCGATGATGCGCCCCGCCCGCTTGGCCTGCCCGGGCCCGGTGAGCAGGTGTTCGGTGCCCTCCAACGACACGAAGCTGCGCGGGTGGCGGGCGGTCCGGAAGATCTCGCTCGCATTCTCGATGCCCACCGTGTTGTCGGTGGGTGAGTGCATGATGAGCAGCGGCAGGTGTAGTTCCTTGATCTTGGCGTGCAGCTTGGCCGCGCGGACGTCCTCCACGAAGTCGCGCTTGAGGGTCAGCTCGCGCCCGCCGACCATCCACTGCGCGCTGCCGTTCGCCAGCACGCAGTCGAGGATGTCGTCGTACTGCTTTTCCACATGCGACGGATCGATGGGGGCTCCGACGGTGACGACCGCCCGGACCCCGGGCGCCTGCCGTGCCCCCGCCAGGACCGAGGCCCCGCCGAACGAGTGGCCCACCAACAACGCCGACGGCGTGCCGCGCTCGGTCATGAACTTGCACGCCTCGATGACGTCATTGGTCTTGTGAGTGAAGGAGCCGTCGCCCCAGTGGCCCTCGGAGTCGCCCAGGCCGATGGCGTCGAAGCGGAGCATCCCGATGCCGTCGGAGGCCAGCTGCTTGCAGATGCGTGCCGCGGCGGGGGAGTCCTTGCCGAGGGTGAAGCCGTGCGAGAACACGCCCCACCCGCGCGGGGTGCCCTCGGGTAGGTCGATGATGCCGGCGAGCATGGGGCCGGTGGAACTCTGGAACTTGACGCGTTCAGCCACGCGAAGGGTTTACCACGTGCGGCAAGCCGGACGTGGCCGATTCTTTGCTGGTGGCCATCGGTAAGGTGGAGGTTTCACGGGAAACGCGACCTGCGGGTCGTAGCGGTCAGTGACGCCTGCGCCCCGTATGTAGTCCTGAGATCCGGAGCAGAGTCGTGACCCTGAACACCATCGCCTTCGAACTGGTTCCGCCCAATATTGAGCGTGGCCCCCAGTTTGCGGTCGACGAGGCGCACAAGGTGCTGCTCACCGCTGCGGCCGTCGGCCTCGAGGGCCGCATCCGGCACGTGATGATCCCCGGGATGATCGAGGAGGACGGCGACCGTCCCATCGAGATGAAGCCGAAGATGGATGTCCTCGACTTCTGGCAATTGATGAAGCCCGAGCTGCCGGGCATGCGCGGACTGTGCACCCAGGTGACGTCGTTCCTCGACGAGGACGCCCTGTCGAGGCGGCTCAAGGTTCTGCAGGACGCAGAATTCGACGGCATCGCTTTCGTCGGGGTCCCGCGCACCATGAGCGATGGCGAGGGAGCCGGCGTGGCCCCGACCGACGCGTTGACGATCTACCGCGATCAGGTCCCCAACCGCGGCGTCATCCTGATCCCGACCCGTGACGGCGAGCACGGGCGCTTCAACTTCAAGTGCGACAAGGGCGCCACCTACGGCATGACCCAGTTGCTCTACTCCGATGCGATCGTGGGCTTCCTGAAGGAGTTCGCCGCAACCACCGAGCATCGCCCCGAGATCCTGCTGTCGTTCGGCTTCGTACCGAAGATGGAGTCGAAGGTCGGCCTGATCAATTGGCTGATCCAGGACGCCGGGAATCCGTTGGTCGCCGCCGAGCAGGAGTTCGTGGCGCGGCTGGCCGGCGAGGAGCCGGCGGCCAAGCGTGCGCTGATGCTCGACCTGTACAAGCGCGTCATCGACGGCGTCGGTGAGCTCGGCTTTCCGCTGAGCATCCACCTGGAAGCCGCGTACGGGGTGTCCAAGCCGGCGTTCGAGACCTTTGCCGAGATGCTCGCTTACTGGGCGCCGGATCGGGCCTGAGTTTCGCACCGACGTCGCCCGCGCCGGCGGGATTCGCCGGGCTCTTGCTCACCCCGTGATGTCGCGGCCGATCAGTTGGCGGGCGATGACCCACTGCAGCACCTCGTTGGCGCCCTCGAAAATCTCCAGGATTTTGGCGTCGCGGTAGATCTCTTCGAGCCGGTAGCTCTCGCCGGTCGCCGATACGCGCCGGGCGAACCCATAGCCGCCATGGATTTGAAGGGCATCGCGGGCGAGATCGTTGGCCAGGCGGGTGGCGTAGGACTTCGCCATCGACGCTTCCGGCTCGCCGGACCGATCGCCGCGGTCGAGGCGGACGGCCGCCTTCTGGTACATCGAGCGCGCGGCTTCGAGCTCGGTGGCCCTCTCGGCCAACTTGTACTGCCAGTACTGCATCTCGCCGAGCTTGCGGCCGAACAGTTCTCGGCTCCGAAGCCGGGCCACCGCCAGATCGAGGGCGATCTGCGCGACACCGACCCCGGCCGCCGCGATGCCGAGGCGCCCCGCGGCCAACGACGCCAACGCCGTGGCCAGACCCCGGCCGGGCTCGCCGAGTGCGTGGTCTGACGGTACCGCGACGTTGTCGAAAACGATGTCGGCGGTGATCTGGCCGCGGTGGCCCATCTTCAGATCCGGTTCACCCACGTGGACGCCGGGGCTGTGCATGTCGACCAGCAGCATGGTCGCGTTGCCGGTGTCGCCGTCGCGGCACAGGACGCAAACCCAGTCGGCCACAGTCGAATTGGTGATCCAGCGTTTGCGTCCGTTGACGGTGAATCCAGTTGGCGTTCGGGTGGCGACGGTTTTCAGCGCAGTCGGCGTCAGATCGCTCGATGCGTCGGGTTCGGTTGTCGCGAAGGCGAAGACGGCGTCGCCGCTGATGAGGCCAGGGAGCACCTGTTCGCGGATGTGGGGCTGGGCGAACGAGAGCGCGCGGGCATTGAGGATGCACTGACCGTCGTACACGCCGGCCAAACTTGAGCTCTCGTAGGCGATTTCCTCGGTGACGATGCACGTCGCCAGCATCGGGTGCTGCAGGCCCGCGCCGAACGGCTGCTCGAACGGCACCGCGAAACAACCGGCGCCGGCAAGGCCCTTGA
The DNA here is from genome assembly GCF_058790275.1 of Mycobacterium sp. FW102-FHT13B02. Taxonomy (NCBI): domain Bacteria; kingdom Bacillati; phylum Actinomycetota; class Actinomycetes; order Mycobacteriales; family Mycobacteriaceae; genus Mycobacterium; species Mycobacterium sp. FW102-FHT13B02. The sequence continues at coordinate 57,807 of NZ_JBYTCM010000021.1, read as the reverse complement.
ACGCGCTCCAGGGGAACGAGTCGACGGACTCCTCACGCTGCGCGATCTCGCGCGCCACCGGCGCCAGGTGCGTCGCAACCGCGTCGCGCGCCATCGCGCGGACGTGCTGCACGTCGTCGGGCAGGAACACGTCATGCCACATGCGATCGGCGGTCCTGGTTATGGAGTCGGTGTCCATGCGCATCCTCCTGCGAGTTGTTGCGGCAGAGCGTAGGCAAATCCGGCTAAACTAGTCAACACTGACTAGTTTATGATTCGATGATGACGCAACCCCGACGTGCGCAACGCCGCGGCATCGCGGTGCAGGAGCGCATCCTGGACGCCGCCGTCCGTGCGCTCGTCGAGCACGGCTACGCCGGGACCTCGACGCTGCGCATCCAGGAGATGGCCGAGGTCAGTCGGGGCAGCCTGTTGCACCAATTTCCTTCGCGGGACGCGCTACTCGTGGCGGCCGTCCAACACCTTGCCGAAGCGCGATTCAACGAAATGAGTACGCGGACGGCGTGGCCGGACGATCCGCACGAGCGCATTCGCGCGGCCGTGACGTCGATGTGGTCGACCTATCAGCAGGACTACTTCTGGGCGGCGACCGAGTTGTGGCTGGCCGCACGGCACAACCCCGAACTTCGGACCAGCCTCGAGCAGCAGGAACGCGTGCTCTACAAGCAGGTGCGCACGGTGACCGACGCCATGTTCGGCGCGCCGCTCAATCAACATCCGGACTACGCCCGCGTCCGGGAAACGCTCAACACCAGCATGCGTGGCGTCGCCCTGACCTACGCCTTCGATCGCCGCAACGCGTTGCGGGACCCGCATCTCCAGGACTGGGTCGCCCTCGCAGCCAAGGTGCTGGTGGGCGAGTAGACCGCCTATCCTGGGACCAGTGTCCGACCAACAGCAGCGCGAACTGCGTGATCGTCTGGATGGTCTGACCATCCGAGACGCCGCGCGGCTGGGCCGTCGGCTGAAGAACCTCCGCGGCGACAACCCGGAGAAGATCGCCGAACAGATCGCGGCGGCCGAAGGTGTCATCGCGAGCCGCCTCGCGGCCGTACCCACCATCACCTATCCCGATCTGCCGGTGACCGACCGCCGCGCCGAGATCGCCCAGGCCATCAGGGACAACCAAGTGGTGATCGTCGCCGGCGAGACCGGGTCCGGGAAAACGACGCAGCTGCCCAAGATCTGCCTGGAACTCGGCCGCGGTATTCGTGGCACCATCGGCCACACCCAGCCACGGCGGTTGGCAGCGCGGACGGTGGCACAACGCATCGCCGACGAAACGGGCACCGCGCTGGGCGGCGCCATCGGCTATACGGTGCGGTTCACCGATCAGGCCAGCGACTCCACCCTGGTCAAACTGATGACCGACGGCATTCTGCTCGCCGAGATTCAGCGGGACCGCCGGCTGCTGCGGTACGACACCCTGATCCTCGACGAGGCGCACGAACGCAGCCTCAACATCGACTTCCTGCTCGGGTATCTGCGCGAGTTGTTGCCGCGGCGCCCCGATCTGAAGGTCATCGTCACATCGGCGACCATCGAGCCGGAGCGGTTCGCCAAACACTTCGGCGGAGTCGAACATGGGCGCAGTTTCGACGCCCCGATCGTCGAAGTGTCGGGCCGCACCTATCCGGTTGAAATCCGGTACCGGCCTTTGGAAGTCCCCGTCGTGGCGGACGACACGGACGATCCCGACGACCCGGATCACGAAATCGTGCGCACCGAGACGCGGGACCAGACCGAGGCCATCGTCGACGCGGTGCGCGAACTGGAAGCCGAACCGGCCGGCGACGTGCTGGTGTTCCTGTCCGGCGAACGCGAAATCCGCGACACCGCAGAGGCATTGCGTGACGCGCTATCCGGCGACACGTTCCCGACGGAGATCCTGCCGCTGTACGCCCGGCTGCCCACCGCCGACCAGCAGAAGGTCTTCAACGCCAAACCTGGGGGCCCGCGCCGGATTGTGCTGGCAACCAATGTCGCCGAGACATCCCTGACCGTGCCGGGCATCCGGTACGTCGTCGACCCGGGCACCGCGCGCATCTCGCGGTACAGCCGGCGCACCAAGGTGCAGCGGCTGCCGATCGAACCGATCTCGCAGGCGTCGGCGGCGCAGCGGTCGGGCCGGTCGGGACGTACCGCGCCCGGTGTGTGTATCAGGTTGTACTCGGAAGAGGATTTCGCGGCGCGGCCGCGCTACACCGATCCGGAAATCCTGCGCACCAACCTCGGCGCGGTCATCCTGCAGATGGCAGCCCTGGGACTGGGTGACATGGAGGGGCCCGCGGCGTTTCCATTTTTAGATCCGCCGGACGCGCGCAGCATCCGCGACGGCATCCAATTGCTCCAGGAACTGGGCGCTTTCGATGCCAAGGGCGCCATCACCGACGTCGGACGTCGGTTGGCCCGGCTGCCGTTGGACCCGCGCGTCGGCCGGATGATCCTGCAGGCCGACACCGAAGGCTGCGTGCGCGAAGTTCTGATCCTGGCTGCCGCACTGTCGATCCCCGATCCTCGGGAGCGGCCGTCGGACCGGGAAGAGGCCGCCCGGCAGAAGCACGCGCGATTCGCAGACGAACATTCGGACTTCGTGTCCTACCTGAACCTGTGGAACTACCTGCGTGAGCAGCGGAACCAGTTGTCCGGCAGTGCCTTCCGCCGGATGTGCCGCGACGAGTTCCTGCACTATCTCCGGATTCGGGAATGGCAGGACCTGGTTGGCCAATTGCGCAGCATCGCCGCGGATCTCGGCATCCGCGAGTCGGGCGACGACGCCGATGCGCTGCGTGTCCACACCGCACTGGCCGCGGGTCTGCTGTCGCACATCGGCTTGCGCGAGGGCGAGACGCGCGACTATCAGGGCGCCCGGAACTCGAGGTTCGTGCTGGCGCCGGGTTCGGTGCTGACCAAGAAGCCGCCGCGGTGGATCGTCGTCGCCGATCTGGTGGAGACCAGCCGGCTGTTCGGCCGCATCGCCGCCCGCATCGAACCCGAGACCGTTGAGCGGGTCGCCGGAGATCTGTTGCAGCGCACCTTCAGTGAGCCGCACTGGGATGCCCGCCGCGGCGCCGTCATGGCGTTCGAACGGGTGACGCTCTATGGCTTGCCGCTGGTGCCACGCCGGCGGGTCGGGTACGCACAGGTTGACCCCGTGGTCGCGCGTGAGCTGTTCATCCGACACGCGTTGGTCGAGGGCGACTGGCAGACCCGGCACCACTTCTTCCGGGACAACACCCGACTGCGGGCCGAACTGGAAGAGCTGGAAGAGCGCGCGCGGCGCCGCGACCTCCTCGCCGGCGACGACGAGGTCTACGCCTTCTACGACCAGCGGGTACCCGAAAGTGCGGTGTCGGCACGGCATTTCGACGCCTGGTGGAAAAAGCAGCGGCACATGATGCCGGACCTGCTGACCATGACGCGCGACGACCTGCTGCGCACGGACACCGACACTGATCAGCCCGACACCTGGCAGACCGGTGACCTGTCCCTGCCGTTGAGCTACCGGTTCGAGCCCGGCGCCGCCGATGACGGTGTGACAGTGCACGTTCCGGTCGAGGTGCTGGCCAGGCTCGGCGGCGACGGATTCGCGTGGCAGGTACCCGCGCTGCGCGAGGAGCTGGTCACGGCGCTGATCAAGTCCCTGCCCAAGGAGCTGCGTCGCAATTTCGTGCCCGCACCCGATACGGCGCGGGCGGTGTTGCCGGATCTCGATCCCGGAGACGGCTCGCTACTGGAGGAGCTGCAGCGTGAACTACGCAGGCGCAGCGGCATTCTGGTACCGATCGATACCTTCGACCTGAGCAAGATTCCGGACCACCTGCGGGTCACCTTCGCGGTCGAGAAAGGCGGGGCCGAGGTGGCGCGCGGCAAGGACCTGGGCGCGCTGCACGACAAGCTGGCCGGCTCCGTACGCCAGGCGGTCGCCGGAGCGGTCGCGGGCGATCTGCAGCGCACCGCCATGTTGGCCTGGCCCGATGACCTCGCGGAGCTGCCCCGCACCGTGGAGAGTTCGTCCGGTGGTCACACCGTGCGTGGATTCCCGGCGTTCGTGGATACCGGTGCAGCGGTAGATATCCGGGTGTTCCCGACAGTGGCGGAGCAGGCCGCGGCCATGGGGCCGGGGCTGCGGCGGTTGCTGAGGCTCGCTGCGCCGTCACCGGTCAAGGCTGCCGAGCGCGGGCTCAATCCCCGGGCGCGCCTCGCGCTGTCGACCAATCCGGACGGCAGCTTGGCGGCGCTGCTCGAAGACTGCGCCGACGCCGCGGTGCGGGTGTTGGCGCCCAAGCCTGTGTGGACCGCTGCTGAATTCGGGTCATTGCGGGCCGCTGTCGCGGCCAAGCTGGTACCGACGACACTCGACGTGGTCGGCCGCGTCGAGCGCGTGCTGACCGCGGCACATGCGGCACAGGTTGCGTTGCCCGACAGGCCTTCTGCGCTCCAGGCCGATGCGGTCGCTGACATTCGCGCGCAGTTGGGCCGCCTGTTGCCTGTCGGGTTCGTCGCAACGACGGGGGTGGCCCACTTGGCCGACCTGACCCGATACCTGACCGCGGTAGGCCGACGTTTAGAGCGACTGCCCCAAGCACTTGCCGCCGACCGCGAACGAATGGACCGCGTCCATGCCGTCGAAGACGCGTACGACGAACTACGGCAGGCGCTTTCACCGCTGCGCTGCCAAGGTGAAGACGTCCGGGACATCGCCCGGCAGATCGAGGAGCTGCGCGTCAGCCTCTGGGCCCAGCAGCTGGGTACCCCGCGGCCGGTCAGCGAGCAACGAATCTACCGGGCCATCGACGCCATCATCCCGTGATTTGTGCACGAATCGCTCAGGACGGAGAGGTGGGGGCGTCGGCGATCTTCACCAGCTGGACTTCGGGACGGTCCGGTACCTGATCCGTCAGGAACCAGCGGAACGCCAGGTTGCCCTGCGGATAGTCCAGCGTGGTAAGCGAATTCGGGTGCGCGTTGGTACCCCGAGACAGCACGACGGTGACGGTGCCATCCGAGTTGGGCACCGCACTGTAGCCGTTGAGTGAGCTGCGGGCGTCGCTGGCGCCCGGCGTGGCCATGAACTGGTTCCACACCACCAGGTTCCAGAAGCGACAGGCCGGCGGACGGTGCGTGATGACCAGAGCTTCGTCGTCGGCCAGGACGAAGCTGCCATAGGAATAGCATGCGTCGCGTGCCGACCAGCCGAAGTTGGCGTCCGGCACCTGGTAGGGCGCGGCGAATTCGTTGGCCAGATGGGCGGTTTCATGTCCGAGGCTGGCCTCATCGACCGCCCGGGTGCCGACCGGCATCGGCATGATGGCGAACAGTGTGCGGATCCAGGTGGCGCTGGACCGTAGCGCGGCAGCGGTCGCGGCGTCACTGTGCCGGAACGGTTCTGGTGGATCTAGCGCCTCGATGTGCCAGGTGACAGGACGTCCCGTTGTCGGGTCGGCCTGGTAGTCGCGGGTCAGGAAGACGGCCGCCTCGGGCAGGGGGCCGAGCTCGAAGGAGAAGTTGCCGTCGGCATCGAATTCGATGTCGGTGTCGCGGATTATCGCCACGACGTGGTTGGACCAGGCTCCGGGGGAGGGCTCGTTGTACGCGGTCAGCGAGAGATAGACACTGTCGCCCTTGTTGCCGAAGATCCGGTATTTGCGCTCCGGGTCGACCGGACACATGTGGTAGTACGCGTCGGTGTTGTCGCCGCCCCAGCGGCGGTCGTGCCGCGTCGGGGTGTTGACCGCGACGAACTGTGGCCGCCCCGGCTCCGGGAACAGGTAGCAGTCCAGGGCCACGCCGAGTCCGGTCGCGAGCATCCGGTAACCGTCCGCGATCTGCCTGTCGTCGGTGACCGCACGGGGGCCCTCCAGGAAGGACTTGTCGAGGTCTCGGAGAGTGTCGAGGAGTTCCCGCCATGCGGCAGCGGATTCGGTCATGCGCCAATACCTTTCAGAATCATTGTGGTGTTGCGGTCGATCCAGTCGTCGTCGGGGGTATCGCTGCGGGTGAGGGCGGCGAGCAAGGCGATGCCGGTGATGGTCTCGGTGAGGTCGGCGGCGGTGACGCCGGAACGGAGTTCGCCGCGTGCGGCAGCGGCATCGAGGCGGGCGTGTAACTCGGGGCCCAGTGCGTCGGCGAAGCGTTCGAGGAGGGCGCTGTGCAGGGTGGCGTCAGCGGTCATCTCGCCAAGCAGTCCCGGCAGTGCGGCGCGGGCCGCCGGGGTGCTGAGGACCGCGATGGTGCCGCGGACCATCGCCCGCACGTCGCCGGCCAGTGATCCGGTGTCCGGCAGGTCCGTGGCGATGCCGGCCGGGAACACGGCCTCGTGGACCAAGTGAGCCTTGCTCGGCCAGCGCCGGTAGATCGCCGGCTTGCTGGTGCCGGCCTGCTGGGCGATGGCGTCCACCGACAGTGCGGCATAACCGACCTCGCCGAGCAGTTCGGCGGTGGCGGCCAGGGCTGCGTTGTCGATGCGCGAATCACGGGGGCGTCCAAGTTCTTTCACCATTACGAAACTCATAGTAACATAATTAGTGTGACTGACACCACAGACGTTGTGCGGCTCGACGACCTGGCCGCTCCCACCTTCACGGCCGAGGCGCAGCAGCTCCGCGACATGATGGCGATGATGGCGGCGGACTGTCCCCTCGACGCGGACGCGCTGCACGCCAAGGCAAGCGCCGACACGGGTCTCGATGACTTCGGTGCCGACGACTACCGGGAACGCCTGGACGTGCTGCTGGGCGCGCTGCGGCAGATCGACGGTTTCAACGGCCCCGGCGTCGTCAACTTCTACGGCCAGCTGCTGCAGCTCTTGAAGAACCGGCTGCTGCTCACTGATTTGTTGAAGCGGCATCCCGAGATTCAAGACATCGAATTGCTGCCGCCAGTCGTGATTGTCGGGTTGCCCCGCACCGGGACAACTCACCTGCACAATCTGCTGGCTGCCGCCGGGACCTTCCGGACGCTGCCATATTGGGAGGCGGTGGAGCCGTTCCCCCTGCCATCCGAGGTCGGCGTGGAGCCGGACCCCCGGCGGACCCGGATGGATGTCGCGGTCAACGTGATGAACATCGTCATCCCGCATTTTCCGCTGATGCACGAGATGACCACCGACCATGTGCACGAGGAAATCCAGTTGCTGGCCAACGACTTCTCCACGATGTACTTCGAGACGTTGGCGGACGTGCCGGCGTGGCGTGACTACTACGAGTCGCACGATCAGACGCCGCATTACCGGCACATGGTGACCCAGCTCAAAGCCTTGCAGTTCCTGCGCGGCGGCCGCCGCTGGTTGCTCAAGTCGCCACAGCATCTCGAACAGCTACCGGTGCTGAACGCCGAATTGCCCGGCGTGGTCGGTGTTTTCACGCACCGCGATCCGGTTCCGGTGGTGCTTTCGATGATCGCGATGATCACCTACTCGGCACGCATGCACCGCAGCCCGGTTCCGGTCGAGCACATCGCGGCCTACTGGGTGCAGCGGCTGGAGCACATGCTCGCCGGACTGGTCCGTGATCGCGAGATCATCGGCCGGGATCGGTCCATCGACATCCGCTTCGACGACTTCATGGCCGACGATCTCGGCACGGCGGAGAGCGTGTTCGCCCTTGCGGAGGAACCGCTTTCGGACACTGAGCGCAGTGCGATGGCGGACTATCTGGCCGGCCACCAGCGCGGCCGGCTGGGCCGGGTGGAGACGTCGTGCGCGATGTTCGGACTCGACCCGGACGACCTGAAAGCCCGTTTTGCGCCCTACACGCGGCGGTTCTTGAGCTAGGGCTGCTCCATGGTCGCCGGGTCGGCCAACGGCACCACGAGATGTGACGCGTGCACGCCCCCTTGGGAAAGCCGGTAGGTTCCGCCTGCCAGCGCCGTCCGCTGCGGTCGGGTCGGCACCAGATGCGGGAAGTCGTAGGTCGTCAGCGTCAGCCGCAACCGGTGGCCCGGGGCGAGGAGCGCGGCCGTGGGGAAAACCTCGATGTCGTAGCGGGTCAGCTCGCCGGGCACGACGGGCTCGGCCGCCGATTTGGTGCTGAGGTGCTGCGGCCGGAGCGCGGCGCCGTCGGGCAACAGCCAGCTGGCCTCGGGATCGAGCGCCCGGTGCGAACCGAGTAGCGCCCCTTGCGTCAGCGGACGACTGATGCCCTCCAGGGAGAGGTCGTCGAGGTGTGCGACCCATAGGGTTTCACTGCGGTCGGCGGTGGCGAAGATGGTCAGCCCGACGGGCCCGGCCAGCAACTGCGCGGTGGCGAACGCCTCGCTGGTGTAGGTCAGCGCGTCGCGCTGCAGCCGGGTGTTGTCCTGGTCGTACCGGACGCTGCGGCCCGTCTGCGAGACCATGAAACTGCCCATGCCGAGGCTCCACTGCTCCAGGCTGCGCCCGGAAACCGGTCCGCGAGACAGGTATTGCAGCGTGGCGGTCGACTCCTGCGCGGACGGCGTGGTATGCAGGCCGCCGCCCAGGCCGAGATAGAGGCGGGTCGGCGTGGCTTCGGGGAACGGATAGGCATTGGTGCGGAACCACTTTGAACTCCCGATGGCCTGGAAGCGCACGGGCTGACCGGTGACGGACGCGGTCTCATCGTCTTTGAGCCAACGGTTGAACCAGCGCAACTGCAGAGCTTGCAGATGCTGCCCGTCGAGATCCGAGACGTGGTACCAGGGGCCGGCCATCAGCTGGAACTTGTCGGAGACGGGCTGGTCGGCCGTCATGGCAGCGCCGGCGGGACGGCCGGCGAAGGTGTTCTGCAGCGCGGCGTAGTTCAGTGGCGCACCCCGCTGGAACGCGTCATGCCATCCGGCCACCAGAAACACCGCGATGCCGTTCTCGACGATCTTCGGCAGCACGTCGGCCGGACGCATGGTGTCCCAGAACGCGCCGTCAAAGGCGGTGTCACCGCCGGCCATCGCGTCTTTGATCAGGCCCTTGAAGTAGCTGCGCTGATCACGGCCGCGTTGCCGCACGGCGGAAATGCCGCCGGCTCTTGGCCTTTCATGACCGCCGCGATGTGCGAACTCCAGTGCCGGGTTGACCACGTTCAGCAGCGAGTACGTGGCCCCATAGGCGCGCACCGTACGCATATGCGGGACGCCGCCCATGGTGACGACGTCGCGATAGAAGTCGTTGGCTGCCATCGCCGGGAAGATCGCCTTCAGCGGCGAGCCAGGGCCCACCGCAGCCGCCGTCATGAGTTGGTTGATGGCCAGGTAGGAAATCCCGAACATGCCGACGCGGCCATTCGAATTGGGCAGGGAAGCAGCCCAATTCACCAGGTCGACGCCGTCCTGAACCTGCTCGGACCCCAGCATTGCGAAGGAACCGCCCGACACGCCGGTGCCCCGCACGTCGACCATTACCTCGATGTAGCCACGACGGATCAGATACGGCGTTGCGCCGCCGCCGATCTGGGCGGCCGGTGGGGGCGCCTTCTTGCCGTAGGGCGTCATCGACAGCAGCACGGGGAAGGGACCGGTGGCGGGCTCGCCGGTCGCGAGGTCGGTCGGGTAATGGATATCGACCCGCAGCGAGATGCCGTCGCTCATCGGTACGGCCACGTTGTGGTGGACACCGACGCCGTACTGCGCAGGCGGGGCTTCCCAGGGCGGCAGTAGTGGCGATGGGCTGGTCTTTCGCGTGCGGGCGGCGGCCCAACCCGCTATCGCCTTGATCCGTGCGCCCATCCCTGGTGTCTCGACATTCGTCTCCACGCCTCGACCGTACGCCGAACCCGAAAGAAGTTATTGCTTCGTGACGGAAACGTGTCTGGGTGCTCGGCGGTGTTCCCAGGGTTGGTCCGTAGCATCCGATCAGTGACCAGTAGTCCGTGTGAAAGAACTGACGAGGCCAAGGGCGTCGGCTGCATCTCGCGCCGGCGCATGCTGAGAATGGCTGCGGCAGCACCGGTTCTGGTCGGCATGCCTGCTGTGGTGTCCTCGCTCACCGCGCCGATGGCGAAGGCGGCCGGCCTCTCGGGTGCCGTCGTGTTCCTCGACCCCGGTCACAACGGGGCCAATGACGCGTCGATCACCAAGCAGGTGCCCACCGGCCGGGGCGGTACCAAGGATTGCCAGACCAGTGGAACGTCCACGGCTGCGGGTTTCCCCGAACACTCGTTCACCTGGAACGTGGTGCTGCTGATGCAGCAGCAATTGGCGAATGCCGGGGTTCAGGTGCACCTGTCCCGCAGCAACGACAATGCCTTGGGGCCGTGTGTCGATCAGCGGGCGGAAATGGCGAATTCCCTGCGACCGAATGCGGTCGTCTCGGTCCACGCCGACGGCGGCCCTGCCGGCGGCCACGGTTTTCACGTCAACTACTCGGCGCCACCGTTGAATCAGGTCCAGGCCGGGCCATCGGTGAAGTTCGCCCAGATCATGCGCGACCGGATGGTGGCAGCGGGGCTGACACCGGCGACCTACATCGGTAGCAACGGCCTCTACGGCCGGGCCGACCTGACGGGCCTGAACCTCGCTCAGTACCCGTCGATTCTGGTCGAGTGCGGCAACATGAAGAACGCGCAGGAGGCCGCCGCGATGGCCACCATGGAGGGGTGGCAGACCTACGCGAATGCCATCTGCCAGGGCATCGCCGCGTTCATCCAGGGCAGCTAGAGCTCGGCCAGCGCGATCCCGGTGACGCCCGGGCCCAGTCGCGCCAGCTCGCGGTCGGTCCCGCCGGCGAGATCGACCACCCGGATGCCGCCGGAGCGCAGTTCGCTCACGTAGTACGTCGTGTACTCGGGCGTGGCCAGGCCGATTGCTTCCTGATACCCGCGGGACAGGATCGTGTGCGCCCCGACCACGGGCCGGACCTGACCGCGATTGAGCGTGTTGCCGTCCGGCTCGGCGCCGCGGTCCGTCCAGACCAGGTTCCCGGAATTGTCCAGATCGAGGTCGATGGGCTCGGGCAGGTCCTGCCACAGCAGCTCGATGTCATGGCGGTCGGCGGCCGTCTGCCCAGACGGAATTTCGGTGCCGCACCGGAAGATTCGGCCCTGGCCGCCATCGGGCGCGCCCTTCTGTGTCCAATAGACCAGCTTGTTGACCGGGTCGACGGCGATGCCTACGCAGTGATTGCGCGGATCCTGCTCGTCGGTACCCGCCACCACCAGCGTCTCGAGGCGGGAACCGTCCAACCGGCACCGCAGCACCTGCATGCCTTCGCGGTCGCACCAGTAGAGCAACCCCGCGTCGAAATCTGCGGTCAGCTGCTTGCCCGTGGTGAACGCACCCCGCGGGACGATGGTCCGTCGGTCCGATCCGTCCAGATTCACGCGCTCCAGCGATCCGTTGCGGGTGAAGAACGTCGAGAAGGCACCGCGTCCGGAGTCCGGGTCGGGCGTCCCCATGTTGGTCCAGTAGATATGGCCTTCAGCCTGGTCGACGACGATCCCGTCGGGCGTCTCGTCGACGTCGGTCACCAGCGTCCGCACGCGAGAACCGTCGAGGGACACAGCAAGGATCTCGCGCTTGGCGATGTGCAGCACCAGCAGTTCGGTCACGACGCTCCCCGTTCGGACGGCTCGACGCAGACGCTACTGAAATGTTTTTCCGGCGGCTAGCGTTGCTTCGACCCGTGAAATCATTGGAGGCTGACTGTGCACATTGATCTGACCGGCAAAACCGCACTGGTCACCGGGTCCACTCAAGGCATCGGACTGGCCATCGCCGAGGGGCTGGGTGCCAGCGGTGCGCGCGTGGCCGTGAACGGGCGCAGCGAGGAACGCGTGCAGGCGGCCGTCGCCGAGCTGGCCGGCAAGGGCATAGCCAACGTCATCGGCGTCGCCGCGGACGTCACCACCGCCGAAGGCGTATCGCAACTCACACAACAACTTCCGGATGTCGACATCCTTGTGAACAATCTCGGCATCTTCGGATCGGTCCCGGCCCGGGAGATCACCGACGAGCAGTGGCGCACCTACTTCGAGGTGAACGTGCTGTCGGCCGTACGGCTTATTCGTACCTATCTGCCCGGGATGACCGAACGTGGCTGGGGCCGCATGATCCAGATCGCCAGTGACTCGGCGATCGTCATTCCGGAAGAGATGATCCACTACGGCACGTCGAAGACCGCGCTGCTGGCGGTGACCCGCGGCTTCGCCAAGGACGCGGCCGGTACGGGCGTGACGGTGAACTCGGTGATCGCCGGGCCGACCCACACGGGAGGTGTCGAAGACTTCGTCTATCAGCTGGTCGACAAGAACTTGCCGTGGGACGAGGCGCAGCGGGAGTTCATGATCAAGTACCGACCACAATCGTTGCTGCGCAGACTGATTGAGCCCGAGGAGATCGCGAACATGGTGGTCTATCTCAGTTCGCCACAGTCCTCGGCAACCACCGGCGCCGCGGTGCGCGCCGACGGTGGCTACGTCGACTCGATCCTGCCCTGACTTGCGCAAGCGCATCGTCATCGCCGGGCTGGGGGACAGCGGCATCCTCGCCGCTGTCCGCCTGGCGCCGCACGCGGACGTCGTCGGCATCTCGGTCAAGGACGGCCTGGTCAGCGGTCAGGAACTCGGCATGCGCATCTCGCGGCCGGACGCCTGGGCGCGGGACTATTTCATCGGTTACCGACGGTTTCGTGGCCTGGATCGCGTGCGAATCATGCACGGCGCCTTGACGAGTGCCGACCTCGATGCCCGCACCGTCACTGTCGTGACGGCCGACGGAACCGAGACCGCCGAGCCATTCGATGTGCTGGTGATCTCGACCGGAACCACCAATGGATTCTGGCGCCGGCCGACGCTGCAGACGGCAGATGACGTCGCCGCGGATTTGAAGGACACCCACGAGCGGCTGGCCGGTGCACAGCGCATCGCCGTGGTGGGCGGCGGCGCCACCGCGGTGAGCAGCGCCGGGAACTTAGCCCGCACCTGGCCGGACAAGGTGATCGACTTGTATTTTCCCGGTGCCCGGATACTTCCGGGATATCACGTGGGAACTCAGGTACGCGTCGCGCAGCGGCTGGCGGAGTTGGGCGTCCGGCAGCACCTCGGCCACCGCGCGATCCTGCCTCCCGGCGGTGACGAGATAACGACCGGCCCAATCGAATTCAGCACCGGGCAACCGGACGCTGTAGTCGATGCGGCGCTGTGGGCGGTCGGGCGTGTGCAGCCGAACACCGGATGGCTGCCGCCCGAGATACTCGACGCCGACGGCTTCGTCCGGGTCACGCCGGCACTGACGGTGCCCGGGTACCCGGCTGTCTTCGCGGTCGGCGACGTTGCGGCCACTGATCCGCTGCGGACATCAGCACGTAACGGTGGTGGCGCACTCGTGGCCCGAAACATCTTGGCGCAGATGAAGTCTCGGAAGTTGCGCCGCTACCGGCCGCCGGCTGTGCGTTGGGGTTCGGTGCTCGGCCCGCAGCCCGACGGGCTGGAGGTGTTCACCCCGTGGGGGCAGGCGGTCCGGTTCCCGGCGTGGACGGTCGACCGGGTGCTGCAGCGGTTCGTCGTGCGCCGCCAGCTGTACCGGGGTGTGCGGGATTGACGGCCGGGGCCTACTGCCGTTGAGCCTGTAGGTACGGCGCCCGCTACTCGCGCTTTTGCGCCCTCACTTCAGGGTCAACGGAACTCACCAGGTATCGACAAAGCCGCGGCGCGGGGGCAGCCCTGCGGGCTCGGCCGTCGCCAGCGTCGCGGCGATCAGGGACCGGGTTTCTGCGGGGTCGATGACGTCGTCGATCTCGAACATGGACGCCGCATTGAGCGCCGCGGCATTGGCTTGCGCGGCCGCCGTAGCGTCCCGCACCGCTTGCTCGCGGGCGTCGTCGTCGGCGATGGCTTCGAGTTCCTTGCGCAGCCCGAGTCGTACCGCGCCCTCGAGTCCCATAGGTCCGAGATGTGCCCCCGGCCACGCCACCGTCAGCAGCGGTTCATGCAGGCTGCCACCGCACATCGCCTGTGCGCCAAGGCCGTAACCGCGACGGAGGATCACCGCGATGAGCGGGACCCGCAATGCCGCACCGGCGACCAACAGCCGCGACCCGCGGCGCACCAGTGCTTCGGCCTCGGCTGCGGGGCCCACCATGAAGCCCGGGCAGTCGACCAGAGACACCACGGGAATCCCGAAAGCGTCGCAGAGTTGCAGGAACCGGGCCGCCTTGTCGGATGCCGCGGCAGTGATGGCGCCGGCCATGACCATGGTGTTGTTGGCCAGAATCCCGACCGGCCGGCCCTCGATGCGGGCCAGCGCGGTCACCAATTCGGGCGCGAACTTCTGCCGCAAAAAGGTGACGGAGCCTTCGTCGGCGAGCGTCTCGATGATCGGTGCGACGTGGTAGGCCCGCCGGGCGCGCTCGGGAACAATTGTGCGCAAGGCGTTTTGGTCTGGTGCGGTGCCGGGTGTGGTTGGTCCGTGGAAATAGCCGAGCAGTTGCCGGGCCACTGACACTGCCGCGGCCTCGTCCGCTACCACCACGTCGACCACGCCGTTGGGTGCCTGCACCGAGAGCGGGCCGACGGCATCGGGTGCAATGTCACCGAGGCCGCCGCCGGCGATCATCGCCGGACCACCCATGCCGATCGAGGTGTCCTCGGTCGCGACGATCAAATCCGAACAGCCCGCGATCACGGCATTGCCCGCGAAACAGCGGCCCTTGACCACCGCGATCCGCGGCACCACGCCGGACAAGCCGGCCCACAACGCGAAGGCGCGGACGTCCAGTGACGACACCGTGGGATGGTCGGTGTCGCCGGGGCGCCCACCGCCGCCCTCGGCGAAGAACACCGTCGGCAACTTCATCCGCTCGATCAGTTCGAACAGCCGATCCTTCTTGAGGTGCCCGAGCGCGCCCTGCGTGCCGGCGAGCACGGTGTAGTCGTAGGACAGCACCGCGCAGGGCCGGCCGTCGACGTGGGCGGTGCCGGCCACGAGGCCGTCGGCCGGGGTGCGGGCGATCAGGTCGTCGAGCTCCCGGCGCGCCCGCTGTGCGGCGATCGCGAAGCGCCCGTATTCGACGAAGCTGCCGGCATCGACCAGGTCCTGGATGTTCTCCCGAGCCGTCCGCCCGCCGGCGTCATGCCGCCGCTGTACGGCGTCCGGCCGGGCGGCGTCCTCGGTCAGCGCACGGCGGCGCAGGAGCTCGGTGTGGTCGTCGCGCAACGCTTCGTCGGGCATGAGGACAGCCTGCCAGGCGTCGCGGGTGGCGGTGCGGCATGATCGGTCCATGCAATCGACCGCAACCACCACCGTTGCCCGCCCGATCGACGTGGTCTGGGCGACCCTGATCGACCACGAAGGCATGGCGAACTGGGGCCCGGGCATCAGCGTGACCATCGACCAGCCCGGCACCCCGGCGCCGAATGGCCTGGGCGCCGTCCGGCGTATTTCGGCGCCCGGACCGGCTCCGGCGATCGTCGAAGAGGTCGTGACGTTCGACGCGCCCCATGTGTTCGGCTACAAGGCCCGTTCCGGCGTGCCGTTCCCGGGCTACTCGGGTGAGGTGCGCCTGACCGCCGAGGGCTCGGGCACCCGCATCGACTACACGCTGAACTCGACCGCGTCCTTCCCTCCGGTGAAGCTGGCGCTGACGGCCATCAACCAGGTCCTGCTGCGACTGTTCGCCAAGGCCGCGTCGAAGGCCTGAGTTACGAGGTAACCGGGAGCTGCTCGGCGATCGCGTCGAGCAGCGCCGGGTACCGGTTCGCCTCGGGATGACCGCCGGGCTTGCCGCTGCTGACCACCGCGGCGGCAAGGTTCCGGGCCGGGTCGGCCCATACTGCGATGTTGGTCAGCCCGGTGTGGCCGAAGGCCTCGGGAGCGCCCCGGCCGAACGGGCCGAATCGCTTGGAGCCCAACATGTATCCCGTGCCCCAGCGCATCGGCTGGAGCCCGACGGCGATGTCGGGGCGCAACCGTCGGCACGGGGCGGTCGCTGCGCGCAGAGTTTCCGCACGTAGCACCCGAACGCCGTCGAGTTCCCCGCCGCGACAGAGCATCTCGGCGAAGCGGGACAGTTCGACGGCGTTGGAGACCGTGCTCGACGACGGCACCACACTGGTCAGGAAGTCCGGCGTGTTGCTGAACGGGATGATCTGGTTCGGGGTTCCGCCGACAGCTTTCTTGAACGCCGCCGCCATCGGTGCGGGCAGCGGCTTGCCGGTGACGTGGCTCGGCGCGACCAGCGGAACGTCTTCCGGCGCAACGCCGTAATTGGTCCAGCGGAATCCCAGCGGGTGGAGGATCTCGGTGGCCAGGATGTCGCGGATGCTGCGACCCGTTGCGGCCGAGACGATTTCGCGGATCAGCGGTCCCCAGGTGAGGCCGTGGTACATGTGCATCAGGCCCGGCCGGTAGATCGGCCGCAGATTCCCGAGCATCTCGCGGGCGTATTCACTGTCGTTCATCCGCTTGAGGTCGGGCCGCGGCCCGGTGGCCAGCGGAACCCCGGCGCTGTGGGTGACGACGTGCCGCACGGTGGTGCGGTCCTTGCCGTGGCTGGTGTACGTCGGCAGGTAGTCGCAGACGCGGGCGTCCAGGTCGAGCTCGCCGCGCTCGACGAGCATGTGCACCACGGTCGTGCTGATCGCCTTCGCGGCTGAATACACGCAGAACGGGGTGTCGACGCCGACCGGGATCTTCTCGGCGTCAACCGGATCGTCGGGCCCGTTGCCCCAGCCATGACCGATGGCGCGGTTGAGCACCACCCGGCCGTTCTGCCGCAGACAGACCTGGATTGCCGGGTGCATGCCGGCGGCGTACCAGTGTCGCGCCGTCTGCCAAATCCGTTCCACCGCTTGCGGATCGACGTCGGTGTGGTCTTCTGTGCCGGTGGCCGTCACCGAGTCCAGGTCGGCGGGGAGCCGGATGCGGCCGGTCTGGGGTTCCGTCATGCGTCCTTCCGATGCAGCACAGCCGCGAGGTGGTGGCGCAACGGGACGCCCACGGCGGCCATCCGGACGTTGTAGCTCAACGTGTCTCCGTCGAGCCGGTACCAACGACGAAGGGCGTCAACCTCTTTCGCGGAGTCGGTGCGTCCGATGTCAGTGGTGGACAGGTCCAGCACGAACTCGCCGTCGGTGCTGAGGGTGCCCTGCAGGGTCTCGGTGATGCCGGTGGGATGCGCCAGCACCCACTCGATGCGACCGGGCGCGGGGGCCCGAAGGTAGCCGGTCTCGGCGTGCAGGGGACGGCCGTCCTCAGCGGCGCGGGTCTTCTGGCTGTAGGCCAGGAATGGCTTGCCGACGTGGCTGAACGTGACCTCTTCGAGGTAGTCGAACGAGGCGATGGTCGGGTACTCGCCGGAGCCGGTGCCGGCCCAGGTGCCCAGCAGCGGGGCCAGGACCGCGATGTCAGGGTGCAGATCAGGCATATCGGCTACTTCGTTCCGACGGTCAGCAGGTCGGACACGACGAGCGTCCACGCCGGCCGCTTCACCCGGTGCTGCTCAGACACGGTGAAGCCGGCGCCCTCGAACAGCTTTTTCATCTCTGCGGGCGACGGGTTGTGGGCGGGGTTCAGAATGTGTGACGACAACACGTGAAATGGCAGCACCTGCCGTGGGCTGATGGTGGTGACGGCCGCGATCCCGCCGGGCTTGAGCACGCGGTGGAACTCCCGCAGGGCCGCCGGTTGGTCGAACCAGTGGAACGCCGACGTCGTGACCACGGCGTCCAGCGCACCGTCGTTGAACGGCAGCTCCTCGGCGGGCGCGGTGACCCAGTTGACCTTTGAGGACCGGGCCTTGGCCTGGGCCAACATGCCCTCGGACATGTCCACGCCGGTGACCACGGCATGGAGCTCGCGTTCGATCCGGTCGGCGAAAATGCCGGTCCCGCAGCCAATATCGGCGACGGTCAGGGCGCCGTGCGCGCGGAGCTGCGCGAGCACCTCGTCCTGCGCGGGCTGGTAGACGATGCGCTGGAGTACCTGGGTGTCATAGGCGGGGGCGGCGAAGCCCCAGAATCGGGTGACGGTGTCGTTGAATCCCCGGCGTTGAACCATGAACGTAAGCCTAGGCGTCGCCGCAGCTCGGACGCGGATAGCTACGCTGCCGCCTTATGAGTTCCTGGATCGCCCAACTTCTGGACTTCGCGCGCGACGGTGACACCTTCATCGCACCGCAGCCGACGGAGGGGCCCGGACGGTCCTTGTTCGGTGGGCTGATCGCCGCGCAGGCGCTCGGTGCGGCCGGTCGTACCGTCGAGCCCGACAAGCTGCCGCAGTCGCTGCACCTCTACTTCGTCCGCGGTGGCCAATACGGGGTCGACGTGGAGTTTCACGTGGAACGGACCAGGGACGGCCGGTCCTTCGACACCCGTCGCGTCACCGCGCGGCAGCACGGCAAGACGATCCTGGAGATGATCGCGTCGTTCCATGTGGCCGAGCCCGGCGCCGACTGGCAGCGTCCCGAAGTGGTGGGTCTCGAGTTCGACGCCGCCGTGCCGAAGGCGCCGAACCTGGCTGCCGCCGACCATTTCGATATCCGGGTGCGGCCGGAAGACGCCGGCGCGTTCGCCGTGCCGCCGTTCTGGATTCGCACCAGAGACCAGATCGAGGACGATGCGCTGATCCGGGCCGCCGCGCTGACCTTCATGTCGGACTTCGGCCCGGTGCCCGTCGCGCGGCCCGACGGAACGGATCTGCACGACGGATTCGCGGCGAGCCTGGACCACGCGGTGTGGTTCCACCGGCCGTTCGTCCCGCACGACTGGCACCGCTACGAGGTCACCCGGCTGAACAACACCGACTCCCGAGGGCTGGTCACCGGAGCCCTGTACGACACTGGTGGGGTGCTGATCGCCAGCACCAGCCAGGAAGCCCTGTGGCGGCTGTAGCCCGGAAGATCACTCAATGACCGTCCCGACGCCGACCTGCTACCGGCATCCCAGCCGACCGACGTACGTGAGCTGCAGCCGGTGCGGCCGTCCCATCTGCCCGGACTGCATGACGTCGGCTGCGGTCGGCCAGCAGTGCCCGGAGTGCGTCAATGAGGGCAAGCAGTCGGTGCGGCAAGCCCGGACCCATTTCGGCGGCCGGATCTCCAAGGGCTCGCTCGTGACCTACGCGCTGATCGCGGTCAACGTGGTGATGTTCGTGCTTCAGCACACCTCGGTGCAGATGCAGCAGGATCTGGTGCTGTGGCCGCCCGGGGTTGCCGTCTACGGGCAGTACTACCGCTTGGTGACATCTGCCTTCCTGCACTACGGCCTGGCGCACATCCTCTTCAACATGTGGGCGCTGTGGGCGGTGGGTCCGCAGTTGGAGCAATGGCTGGGCCGGCTTCGCTTCGGGATCTTGTACGCGCTCAGTGGCCTCGGTGGGGCGGTCCTGGTGTACTTGCTGTCACCGCTGAATTCGGGTACCGCCGGTGCCTCGGGCGCGATCTTCGGCTTGTTCGGCGCGACGTTCGTCCTCTTCCGGCGGCTGCAGCTTCAGGTCCGCGGTATCGCGTTGCTCATCGTCATCAATCTGGTGATCACCTTCGTGGTGCCTGCTGTCAGCTCGCAGGCGATCAGTTGGCAGGGTCACGTCGGCGGGTTGGTCACCGGCACCTTGGTGGCAGCAGTTTTCGCCTATGTGCCTTCGCGGCAACGGCTCCTGGCGCTGATCTCGGTGACCACGGTGTTGCTCGTACTGTTCGTGGGCTTGGTGTTGCTGCGGACGCAGCAGCTACAGACGATGTACGGGATGATCCCGAGTTAGGGGCGCAGCGCCATCTCCCGGGCGTTCTTGATCGCGGTGGCGACCTGCCGCTGTTGCTGGACGGTCAGGCCGGTCACGCGCCGGGACCGGATCTTGCCGCGTTCGGAGATGAACTGCCGCAGTATGGCGGTGTCCTTGTAGTCGAGGCGCTCGATCCCGAGCTTGGTGAACATGTTCGTGGTGGGCCGTTTCGCTTCGAGCGGCCGCCGAACGGTCTTGCGCTGTGCCATCACCAGCTCGCTTTCCGGATGCCGGGCAGTTGTCCTTCGTGCGCCAGTTCCCGCACCCGGACGCGGGACAGCCCGAACTTGCGCAAGTGGCCCCGCGGACGGCCGTCGACCACGTCCCGGTTGCGCACCCGCACCGCGCTGGCATCACGCGGCTGACGGGCCAGTTCCCGCATGGCCGCGGCCTGTTCGTCGGCGGTACTCAACGGGGACTTGATGATTGCCTTGAGTTCGGTCCGGCGCTCGGCAAAGCGCGCGACGGTCAGCCGGCGCTGCTCGTTCTTGGCGATCTTCGATTTCTTGGCCATGGCGGCTCAGCGCTCCTCTCGGAAGTCGACGTGCTTGCGGATGATCGGGTCGTACTTGCGCAGCACCAGCCGATCGGGATCGTTGCGCCGGTTCTTGCGGGTGACGTAGGTGTAGCCGGTGCCCGCGGTGGACTTCAGCTTCACCACGGGGCGGATATCGGTGCGGGACATCTAGATTCGCACCCCGTCCCGACGCAGCCGGGCCACGACGGCTTCGATGCCGTCCCGGTCGATCACCTTGATGCCCTTGGCGCTGACCTGGAGCCGGATTTGCCGGCCCTCCGAGGGCAGGTAGTAGGTCTTGCTCTGGATGTTCGGGTTCCACCGACGCGAGGTGCGCCGGTTGGAGTGGGAAACCGTGTTGCCGAAGCCGGGTTTGCGCCCGGTCACCTGGCAGTGCGCTGACATGTCTTCCGCCCTATCGTTAATGAAAATCGTTTTCGACAAGTGCCGGTCGCCACTGTAGCGTGGCGGCGACAGAATTGAAAATGATTATCGATAAGGAGTGGCGATGCGGACGCCGGTGATCGTCGTGGCTGGTCAGGGACCGACCGGATACGTGACCGAGGAACTGTTGAAGGGACCGGGCACGGTGCTCGTGGAGCATCAGTTCGACGGTCACGTCGTGCGCCGTCGCACCGTCACCGCACCGCACGGCATCGTCAACGAGACCGAAACGGCGCTGGAACTGGCTCACGGCTGCGTGTCCTGCACCGTCCGGGGCGACCTGCTGATCTACCTGCGCCTGCTGCACCGGCGCGACGACGTCCACCGAATCGTGGTGCACCTGGAACCGTGGATGGAGCCCGAGCCGATCTGCTGGGCCATCAACCATGTACGCGTCCACGTCGGTCCCGGATACATCGACGGCCCGGCCGCCCGGGACGTGGCGATTGCCGGCGTGGTGACGTGCGTCGAAGCCGCCGACTGGCTCACCGACGCGCTGGGCGACGACGAACTGCCCGACGGCCGGACCGTCGCCCAGGTGGCGGTGGGGCAGGCTGAGTTCGCCGACGTCATCGTGGTGACCCACGCCGAACCCGTGCTACTGGCGGTCTGTCGCCGGCTGGCACCGCGAGCGCAGCTGGTCACCGAGCCCGACATGGTCGAGGACGCGTTGCGCACCTTGCGGCCCGATGCCCGGCTGGGCCGCGGCGACGAACCGCACGGACCGCTGCTCGCCGGGCAGCCCAGCCTCAATGCTGAAGGGCCCGTTCAGATTGTCGAGTTCAACGCGCGGCGGCCGTTTCACCCCGAACGTCTGCACGACGCCATCGATCATCTCCTGGACGGCGTGATCCGGACGCGTGGCCGGATGTGGCTGGCCAACAGGGCTGATCACGTCATGTGGCTGGAGTCGGCGGGCGGTGGCCTGCGGGTGAGCAACGCCGGCCGGTGGGTCGCCGCCATGACGGTCAGCGAAGCGGCCTACCTGGACCTCGAACGCCGGGCCCTGGCTGACCTGATGTGGGACAAGGACTTCGGCGACCGGCACACCGCGATGACGATGCTGGTGTGCGGTGCCCGCCCCGCTGACGTCACCGCTGCGCTGGGCGGCGCCTTGCTGACCGACGAGGAATTCGCCGCGCGCGGCGCCTGGTCCGGCTACCCGGACCCGTTCGGGGACTGGCACCAGGAGCCGTGCACCGCCGGCGACGTGACCGTCGTCAGTGACGGCACTGATCACGGCGCGGCGTGAGTTGTTCGGGACTCGATATCCAAACGCCTTGGTAACGAGGCGATCACACCGCGCGTTGGTCGGCCGAGCCGGCGCGCCCCGGCGTTAGTTTTCACTACGTGTTGGCGACTCTGGTTGGCAAGAATTTCGGCGCGAAACTGCGCCGGCTCGCGGTGGCGGCCGTCGCTGCCCTGGCGGTCCCGGCAATGGCGATGCCCGCGGCACTGCCGCAGGCGCACGCTGCCGCGAAAGCGGTTGAGGTGCTCAATATTCCGTCGCCGGCGATGGGACGTGACATCAAGGTCGAGTTCCAGGGCGGCGGACCGCACGCGGTGTACCTGCTCGACGGACTGCGCGCCCAGGACGACCAGAGCGGTTGGGACATCAACACCGCCGCGTTCGAGTGGTACTACCAGTCGGGCATCTCGATGGTGATGCCCGTCGGCGGTCAGTCCAGCTTCTATAGCGACTGGTACCAGCCGGCCACCAACAACAACGGCGTCATCACCTACAAGTGGGAGACGTTCCTGACCCAGGAGCTGCCGGCCTGGCTGGCCGCGAACCGGGGCGTGCAGCCGGCCGGCAACGCCGTAGTCGGTCTGTCGATGTCGGGTGGTTCCGCGCTGACGCTGGCCATCTGGCACCCGGCGCAGTTCATCTTCGCGGGCTCGCTGTCGGGCTTCCTCAACCCCTCGCAAGGCCTGTGGCCGACCCTGATCGGCTTCGCGATGAAGGACGCCGGCGGGTACAACCCGACCCAGATGTGGGGCATCGCCAGCGATCCGGCCTGGCGGCGCAATGACCCGACCGTCAACGTGCAGCAGCTGGTGGCCAACAACACCGCCATCTGGGTGTACTGCGGCAACGGCATGCCGTCCGACCTCGATACGCCGGGCGACATGGGCATTCTGTACAGCGCGCAGTTCCTGGAGAACCTCACGATCAGCTCCAACAGGGACTTCCAGAAGCTGTACCAGCAGGCCGGTGGCCGCAACGCGGTCTTCAACTTCCCGCAGGACGGCACCCACAGTTGGGGCTACTGGGGCCAGCAGCTGCAGGCCATGAAGCCGGACCTGCTGCGCGTGCTCGGTGTCGGCGCTCCGGTACCGCCGCCGGCCGCCCCGGCTCCGGCTCCGGCTCCCGCACCTGCGGTGGCTCCGGTCGCGGTGCCGGCACCGGCTCCTGTCGCTGCCGCGGTCCCGGTCGCGGTGCCTGCTGCGGTTCCGGCCGCCGTCCCGGCTCCTGTCGCACCTGCTCCGGCCACCACCGGTGGCCTGGTGCTCGCGCCGACGGGCTAAATCCGCAAGACTCGGGGGTCGGAAACGACACCTGAAAGGGCGGGCAGCCGTGCAGACCACGATCATCTACGGGCCGGGCGACATTCGACTCGAGGAGCGCCCCGATCCGCAGATTCAGTCACCGGGAGACGCAGTGGTCCGGGTGGTGCGGACCTGCGTGTGCGGTTCGGACCTGTGGCCGTACCGCGGCGTCGCGCCGACGACTGCACCGCACCCGATCGGGCATGAATTCATCGGGATCGTGGAAGCCGTTGGCGCCGAGGTGAAGAACGTGCGCGTCGGGGATTTCGTGATCTCGCCGTTCACCGACAGCGACGGCACGTGCGTGCACTGCCGCAACGGGATCACCACCTCGTGCGTGAATTTCGGGGTCTGGGGCGGGGCCACCCGATCCGGTGAACCGCTCGACGGGGCGCAGGGACAGTACGTCCGCGTGCCCTTCGCCGACGGCACCCTGTTCACGGTGCCGGAAGCGCCCGACGCCGCGCTGTACCCGCACCTGCTGACCCTCGCCGACGTCATGTCCACCGGGCATCATGCCGCACGGGCCGGGAACGTCCACCCCGGCGCCACGGTGGTGGTCGTCGGCGACGGCGCCGTCGGGCTGTGTGCGGTGCTGGCATCGAAACGCCTCGGTGCGGAACGGATCATCGCGATGTCTCGGCACGAAGACCGGCAGAATCTGGCCCGCGCCTTCGGGGCGACGGACATCGTTGCCGAACGTGGCGATGAGGGGATCGCGGCCATCGAGGAAATGTTGGGCGGGATCGGTGCGGACTCGGTGCTGGAGTGCGTCGGCACCAAGGATTCGATGCGCCAGGCGCTCGGCGCGGTCCGTCCCGGTGGCCATCTGGGGTTCGTCGGCGTGCCCGCCGGCGCACCCGAGTTGCCGATGCGCCAACTGTTCAACACGAACATCCACGTCGCGGGCGGCATGGCGACCGTCCGGCCCTACCTCGACGAGCTGCTGCCGGACGTGTTGTCCGGGGCCATCGAGCCCGGCCGGGTTTTCGACCTGGCCCTACCGCTCGCACAGGTCGCCGACGCGTACACCGCGATGGATCAGCGCACGGCCATCAAGGTGCTGCTCGAGCCCTGATTGCCGGCGCGTGGGCCACAGGCAGGTGGCCGGTGCCTCCAATGTCATTGCCAGACTTGGCTCGTAGCGTTTGCGTTGAAGGCGTCTCCGGGGCGATGGAGGGACGAGCGATGCGCATCAACATCAAAACAGCCGGGCTGGTGATCGGCGGTGCGGCAGTTGTCGCGGCGGCCGCGCTGGCCGTCGGTCATGACGGCGGTGTCTCCGACGGCGGTATCACCTTGGCCAAGAACGGGGTCGCGGTCAGTTCGCAGTTTCCGTTCACTTCTCCGCCGCCGGCGAATGTCCGCGCCGGCGGATATGACTCGGGCCTCACCACGACGACCAATCCGCCCTAGGCGGGCAGGACCAGGTGGTCCGCGCCCCCGACGTACACGGTGTCACGCAGGTCGCGACCCCTGGCGGCGGTGGTGATGGCGGTGGCGAATTCCTCGATGGTCGGCAGCGGTCCTTGGCTGCGGCGTGCGCCGACGGCCTCGGGATCTCGGCGTTCGTAAAGGCGGGCGATGATGGTGCCTTCGATCATGTCGCCCGACACGACGGTGAATCCGATTCGGCACCGGTCGAATTCGGGTCGTAGCGCACGTAGCGCGTTCTCGCCGGCCCTCTTGCTGGCGGCGATGGGTCCGTATCTGTCGGGCACCGGCAGGTGCGGGTAGCAGTGGGCCTCGTGGCTGGTGACGAAGACGATCTGAGCGCCGGCGGGCATCAGGGGGAGTGCCAAGTCGACCAGTCGCAGCTGGGCATCGCGGTTCAGCCGCATCGCGTAGTCGGGTGCGGCGCCGAACTCCAGACCACCGGACGCATTGAGCACCAAGATGTCCAGGCGCCCGAAGCGGCTGTCGATCCGGTCGATCATTTCTTTGGTCGCGGCGGCGTCGGACACGTCGGCGCCGATGGCGGACGCCTGTCCGCCGGCTGCGCGGATGCCATCCACGATGGTGCTGGCACGCTTGGCCTTCTCTCGGTAGTTCACCAGGACGTGGGTGCCGGGTCCGGCCAGCTGCCCGGCCACGGCGGCTCCGATGCCGCGGGACGCGCCGGTGACGAGAGCGATCCTTGGGTGCATGAGACCGACCGTACCTCAAAAATAAGAAAGATAAGAGAAATTTAAGGTAACGGTAAGTGTGTCGGTCAGCCCGTCTCGAGGCGGGAGGGGCGGTCGCGATGGGCGGCCGCGCGCTCGCGAGTGGGACAGATAGTCCCGCTCGACTACCCTTTGGGCGTGATGTTTCCGGTGAGATCTGTGGCGCGATACGCGGCCACGCTGATCGGACGTCTCCGTTGATTCAACACGGACTCGTGGTGCTGTTCGCCCTGTGCGCGGCCGTGTGCGCTGCCGTTGGCATCGTGGTCCGGCAGCGCGCGACCATCGATGTGCCGCCTGAACACGGCGTCAGCGTCGTCATGCTGTCGACGCTGCTGAGCCGCCGCCTGTGGTGGGCCGGCACCGGCGCGGCAGTCGCCGGCTACGTCTTCCAGGCGCTGGCGTTGGCGCACGGGTCTCTGCTGTTGGTGCAGCCTCTGCTGGTCTCGGCACTGCTGTTCGCGCTGCCGCTCAGTGCCCATCAGGCGCACCGCCGGGTGACCCGCGGTGAGTGGCTGTGGGCCGGACTGCTGACCGTTGGGCTGGCGGGATTCGTCGTGCTGGCCCGGCCCGAACGCGATGAACACCTGGCCTCGCCAGGGGTGATCGTGCTGGTGGCCGCGGTGTGCGCCGCGCTCATCGTCGGGTGCGTGGTGCTGGCGCTGCGATGCAGCGGCTGGGCGCGCGCTGTCCTGTTGGCTGTCGGTGTCGGCGTGCTGTTCGGCGTCGTCGCCGTGGTCACCAAGATCTTCATGGCGATCCTCCAGCACCGGGGCTGGCTGGGCCTGCTCACGACGCCGGCGCCGTACCTGCTCATCATCTTGGGCGCGGTGGCGACCGTGCTGCAGCAGTCCGCATTCCACGCCGGTGCGCTGCAGACGTCGGTTCCGACCATGCTCGTGCTGGAGCCGGTGGTGGCCGTCGTACTCGGTGCACTGGTGCTCGGAGAGGGCTTCGACACGACCGGAGTCGAAGCCGTGGCGCTGGTCGCCTCCATCGGTGCCATGGCGGCGGCGACCATCGCCCTGGGCCGGGACGAAGGCGCGTACGAAACGCAGGCGGGCACGAAGGTGGTTCCGCCGATCACTCCGCAACCGGTGCAGCCCACCTCGGAGCGCTGAGCCGAGCAGTGCGGTTCGTCACAGACCCGGCTAGGCATATCTTTAGTTTTGCTAACGTTGTATTTGGCGACGCTGGTCGAACTGATAGTGATGAGGTACTTATGGCGAACGAACAGACCGCACTTCCTGACGAGCTGACGCAGCGCGTCGCCGACCTCTGCGCCACCGACCCTCAACTTGCCGCCGCGCTGCCCCTCCCCGGGGTCGCCGCCGCCCTCGGAGAGCCCGGCATCCGGCTGCCCGAGATGATCCGCGCCGTCATGGCGGCCTACGCCGACCGGCCCGCGCTCGGACAGCGCGCCGTCGAATACGTGACCGACGACGCCGGCCGCACCGTCTCCCGCCTCCTGCCGCGCTACGACACCGTCAGCTTCGGCGAGGCCTGGCGCCAGATCCAGGCCGTGGACAACGCGCTGCTCACCGGCACAGACGACAACGTCCCCGGCGGCGGTCAGCCAATCGTCGCCGCTGGCGACAGGGTCGCCATGCTCGGCTTCACGAGTGCCGAATACACGATCATCGATACGGCCCTGGCCCGCGCCGGCGTCGTCGCCGTTCCGCTGCAGACCAGTGCGCCCGCCGATCAGCTGCGCCCGATCCTCGATGAGACCGAGCCGCGGGCGCTGTTCGCCGACGTGAAGTTCCTGGACGACGCCGTGGAATTGGTATCCGGCGCGAGCGCCGCGCTGACCCGGGTGGTCGTGTTCGACCACCACGCCCAGGTCGACGATGAGCGCGAGGCCGTCGAGCGGGCCGCGACCCGGTTGGCCGAGCGCGGCGTGGTGGTCGAGACTTTCGCCGAGATGGTGGCACGCGGGACCGCGCTTCCGGCCGTCGAGCCCGCCTGGTCCGCCGACCCAGACCCACTGCTGGTGCTGATCTACACCTCTGGCAGCACCGGCACCCCCAAGGGCGCCATGTATCCCGAGCGGCTCGTCACCAACGCCTGGCGGACCGGCTTGGTGAGCCAGCAGCCCACGTTGCCCTCGATCGTCCTGAGCTTCCTGCCGATGAGCCACATGATGGGTCGCGGCACCGTCTACCGCACCTTGGCCAACGGCGGCACCGTGTACTTCGCTGCGAAGAGTGACCTGTCGACCCTGCTGGAGGACATCGCGCTGGTCCGGCCGACGCAGATGACCTTCGTGCCCCGGGTCTGGGAGATGATCCACCAAGAAGTGCAGAGCGAGGTCGACCGCCGGGCGCTCGACGGCGTCTCCGAGCAGCAGGTGCTGGACGAACGGAGCGTCAGCCTGATCGGTGGGCGACAGCTCGTTGCCATGACGGGGTCGGCACCGATCTCGCCCGAGCTGAAGGCCTGGGTGCAGAAGTTCCTCGGGCTGGAGCTGATGGAGGCCTACGGCTCGACCGAGGCCGGCGGCGTCATGGTCAGCGGCCACCTGAGCCGGCCGCCGGTCCTCGACTACAAGCTGGTCGATGTGCCAGAGCTCGGCTACCTCTCGACCGACCGCCCGTATCCGCGTGGCGAATTGCTCTTGAAGTCAACCGATTTGATCCCGGGCTACTACAAGCGGCCCGACGTGACCGCCGACGTGTTCGACGTGGACGGCTTCTACCGCACCGGCGACATCGTCGCCGAACTCGGCCCCGACCACCTGCAATATCTGGATCGCCGCAACAACGTGCTGAAGCTGGCGCAGGGCGAGTTCGTGACGGTGTCCAAGCTGGAAGCCGCTTTCGGCACCAACCCGCTGATTCGCCAGATCTACGTGTACGGCAACAGTTCTCGCTCCTACCTGCTGGCGGTGATCGTGCCGTCGGCTGAGGCCCTGGCCGGGGTTTCCGGCCCGGAAGCCTTGCGTCCCGAGCTGGCCGACGCGCTGCAGGCAGTGGCCCGCGAGTCTGGACTGCAGTCGTACGAGATTCCCCGCGACTTCATCATCGAGACCGAGCCGTTCTCGCTCGAGAACGGGCTGCTGACGGGTGTGCGCAAGCTGGCCTGGCCGAAGCTGAAGGCCCGGTACGGCGCCGAACTGGAGCAGCTGTACGCCGAACTGGCTGAAGGGCAGGCGGCTGAGTTGCGGGCGTTGCGGTCCCTGCGCACGTCCGACGCGCCGGTGCTCGAGACCGTGCTGCGTGCTGTCGGAGCGACCCTGGGCGCGGCCGGCTCGGACCTGACGGGCGATGCCCACTTCACCGACCTGGGTGGAGATTCGTTGTCGGCGTTGACCTTCGGCAACCTGCTGGAGGAGATTTTCGAGGTCGAGGTGCCGGTCGGCGTGATCGTCAGCCCGGCCACCGACCTGGCGGGCGTGGCGGCCTACATCGAAGGGGAGCGCGCGCCCGGTAGCAAGCGGCCGACGTTCTCCACGGTGCACGGCAAGAACGCCACCGAGGCGCGCGCCGCGGACCTGACACTGGACAAGTTCATCGACGCCGCGACGCTGGCCGCCGCGCCGTCGCTGCCCGGCCCAGCGTCCGAGGTTCGGACTGTATTGCTCACGGGCGCAACCGGATTCCTGGGCCGCTATCTGGCGCTGGAGTGGCTCGAGCGCATGGACCTGGTCGACGGCAAGGTCATCTGCCTGGTCCGTGGCAAGTCCGACGCCGACGCCCACGCCCGGTTGGACGCAACGTTCGACAGTGGCGACCCGAAGCTGCTGGCCCACTATCGGTCGCTGTCCGACCACCTCGAGGTCATCGCCGGCGACAAGGGTGAAGCCAACCTTGGCCTGCCGCACGAGGTTTGGCAACGACTGGCCGACACCGTCGATGTCATCGTCGACCCGGCCGCGCTGGTGAACCACGTGCTGCCGTACAGCGAACTGTTCGGCCCGAACGCCCTGGGCACCGCCGAGCTGATCCGCATCGCCCTGACCACCCGGATCAAGCCGTTCGCCTACGTCTCGACCATCGCGGTCGGCGGCGGCGTCGCGCCCGGCGAGTTCCTCGAAGCCGCAGATGTGCGCGTGATGAGCGCCGTGCGGTCGGTGGATGACAGTTACGCGAACGGCTACGGCAATAGCAAGTGGGCCGGCGAGGTCCTGTTGCGTGAGGCCAATGACCTTTGCGGCCTGCCGGTTTCGGTGTTCCGCTGCGACATGATCCTGGCCGGCACCACGTATGCGGGCCAGCTGAACCTGCCCGACATGTTCACCCGCATGATGTTCTCGCTGGTGGCCACCGGCATCGCGCCGAAGTCGTTCTACGAGCTGGACGCCTCCGGTCAGCGCCAGCGTGCCCACTACGACGGGCTACCGGTCGAGTTCGTCTCCGAGTCCATCTCGACGCTGGCGGTGCAGGTCGCGGCCGGCGAGTCCGACTCGACGTTCGAGACGTACCACGTGATGAACCCGTACGACGACGGTATCGGCATGGACGAGTTCGTCGACTGGCTCATCGAAGCCGGCTATTCCATTGCCCGCGTTGATGATTACGCCGACTGGCTGGACCGGTTCGAGACGGGTCTGCGCGGCCTGCCGGACCGGCAGCGCCAGGCGTCACTGCTGCCGCTGCTGCACAACTACCAGCAGCCCAGCTACCCGGTGCGGGGGTCCATTGCCCCGGTCGAGCGGTTCCGGGCTGCGGTGCAGAACGCGAAAATCGGTGCGGACAAGGA
Organism: Mycobacterium sp. FW102-FHT13B02; assembly: GCF_058790275.1. Taxonomy (NCBI): domain Bacteria; kingdom Bacillati; phylum Actinomycetota; class Actinomycetes; order Mycobacteriales; family Mycobacteriaceae; genus Mycobacterium; species Mycobacterium sp. FW102-FHT13B02. Next base: position 27,765 of record NZ_JBYTCM010000021.1, on the reverse strand, counting down.
CATTCCGCACATCGGTGCCCCGGTGATCGTCAAGTACATCACCGACCTGGAGTTGCTGGGTCTGCTCTGACTTGGTGATTTGTGCACGATTTGGTGCGGTCACCGCACCAAATCGTGCACAAATCACAGGGAACTGGCAGGAAGTCGCCGGAACAACGGTGGCCGCGCCAGCGTCATTCAATTAGTGGGCATGCAACGGGGCGTACCCATTCGAGATTTCGATTTTTTCGTGAGGTTTCTTCATGTCGATTGACCATGCCGACAGTGCCTCTGACGGGCTCGCCCGCCGGATCGCCGAACTATCCGCCAATGATCCGCAGTTCGCCGCGGCCGTCCCGATCGAGTCGGTGGCTCGGTCGGTCGAAAAGCCCGGTATGCGACTTCCCGAGATCGTCAAGACCGTTCTGGAGGGTTACGCCGACCGGACCGCGCTGGGGCAGCGTGCGGTCGAGTTCGTCACCGAGAACGGCCGCACCGTCAGCCGGCTGCTGCCGAAGTACGACACCATCACCTACGGCGAACTGTGGGAACGCGTCCGCGCCGTCGCCGCCGCGCTGCACGCAGACGGCGTGAAGACCGGCGACCGCGTCGCGATCCTCGGCTTCACCAGCATCGACTACACCGTCATCGACACCGCCCTCGGACAGATCGGCGCCGTGTCGGTTCCGCTGCAGACCAGCTCGGCGGCGTCGTCGCTGCTGCCGATCGTCGCCGAGACCGAACCGGTACTGATCGCCGTGAGCGCGGGCTATGTCGCCGACGCCGTCGAACTCGCCGTCGGTGGCCCGGCCCCGGCCCGGTTCGTGGTGTTCGACCACCACGCCGAGGTCGACGACGAGCGCGAGGCCATCCAACGGGCCCAGGCGGCATTCTCCGCGGCCGGCTTGAACGTCACGGTCGAGACGTTCGGCGACGTGCTCGCCCGCGGCCGTGAGCTGCCCTCGGTGCCCGTGCCGGTTTCCGACGAGGCCGACCCGCTGGCCCTGCTGATCTACACCTCCGGCTCGACCGGCGCGCCCAAGGGCGCGATGTACCCGGAGAGCAACATGACGAGCTTCTGGCGGCGCGCCAGCTCGGCATGGTTCGGACCGAGCGAGGCCTCGATCAACCTGGCCTTCATGCCGATGAGCCACGTCATGGGCCGCGGCATCCTGTACTCCACCCTGGCCAACGGCGGCATCGTCTACTTCGCCGCCAAGAGTGACCTGTCCACTCTGCTCGAGGATTTCGCACTGGCGCGCCCCACCGAACTGAACCTGGTGCCCCGCGTCTGGGAGATGCTGTACCTGGAGTTCCAGAGCCGCGTCGACAAGCTGGTTCCGGCCGGCGCCGGCGAGGCCGAGCGCGACGACGTCGAGCAGCAGGTGATGGCCGACATGCGGCAGAACCTGATCGGTGGCCGCTACATCAAGGCGATGACCGGATCGGCGCCCATCACCGATGAACTAAAGGCGTGGGTCGAGAAGTTCCTCGGCATCCACTTGTTGGAGGGCTACGGCTCCACCGAGGCCGGCATGGTCTTCTTCGACGGTGTCATCCAGCGTCCGCCGACGCTCGACTACAAGCTGGTCGACGTGCCCGACCTGGGCTACTTCCTGACCGACCAGCCGTACCCGCGCGGTGAACTGCTGGTGAAGACCGAGTACCTGTTCCCGGGCTATTACAAGCGGCCCGAGGTCACCGCGAGCGTCTTCGACGAGGACGGTTTCTACCGCACCGGCGACGTGGTCGCCGAGATCGGTCCGGACCAGATCCAGTACGTCGACCGCCGCAACAACGTGCTGAAGCTGGCGCAGGGTGAGTTCGTCACCCTGGCCAAGCTGGAGGCGGCATTCAGCAACAACAGCCCGCTGGTGCGGCAAATCTACGTCTACGGCAACAGCGCCCAGCCGTACCTGCTGGCGGTGGTGGTCCCGACCGAAGACGCCTTGGCTCGTTGGGATTCCGCGGAATTGAAGCAGCAGATCAGCGATTCACTGCAGGACGTGGCGAAGGCGTCTGAGCTGCAGTCCTACGAGATTCCCCGCGACTTCATCATCGAGACCGAACCGTTCTCGCTGGAGAACGGACTGTTGACGGGTATCCGCAAGCTGGCGTGGCCCAAGCTGAAGGCCCATTACGGTCCGGCCCTGGAAGACCTGTACGCCAGCCTGGCCGCGGGCCAGGCCGACGAGCTGCGCGCGCTGCGCCAGAACGGCGCCGACGGCCCGGCCCTGCCGACCGTCATTCGTGCGGCCGGCGCCCTGCTCGGTGCGTCCGGCGAGGTCTCGGCCGATGCGCACTTCACCGACCTCGGTGGAGACTCGTTGTCCGCGTTGACCTTCGGCAACCTGCTGGAGGAGATCTTCGGCGTCGAGGTGCAGGTCGGCATCATCGTCAGCCCGGCCAACGACCTGGCGGCCCTGGCGGCGTACATCGAGAACGAGCGCAGCGGTGGGGCCAAGCGGCCGAGCTTCACCTCGGTGCACGGCAAGAACGCCGTCGAGGTGCGCGCCGCGGACCTGACACTGGACAAGTTCATCGACGCCGCGACGTTGGCCGCCGCGCCGTCGCTGCCGGGTCCGGCGTCCGAGGTCCGGACTGTATTGCTCACGGGCGCAACCGGATTCCTGGGCCGCTATCTAGCGCTGGAGTGGCTCGAGCGCATGGACCTGGTCGACGGCAAGGTGATCGCCCTGGTGCGCGCCAAGTCCGACGACGAGGCCCGGGCGCGTTTGGATGCGACCTTCGATTCCGGTGATCCGAAGCTGCTGGCGCACTACCAGGCGCTCGCCGCCGACCACCTCGAGGTCATCGCCGGCGACAAGGGCGATGAGAATCTCGGTCTGCCGCAGGCGGTTTGGCAGTGGTTGGCGGACGAGGTCGACGTGATCGTGGACCCGGCCGCGCTGGTGAACCACGTGCTGCCGTACAGCGAACTGTTCGGTCCCAATGCGCTGGGCACTGCCGAGCTGATCCGCATCGCCTTGACCACCCGGCAGAAGTCGTACATCTACGTCTCCACTATTGGTGTCGGTGATCAGCTGAAGCCGGGCACATTCACCGAAGAAGCGGACGTCCGGGTGATGAGCCCGGTGCGCGCGGTGCACGACGGCTACGCGAACGGTTACGGCAACAGCAAGTGGGCCGGCGAGGTGCTGTTGCGTGAGGCCAATGATCTTTGCGGCCTGCCGGTTTCGGTGTTCCGCTGCGACATGATCCTGGCCGATACGTCGTACGCGGGGCAGCTGAACGTGCCCGACATGTTCACCCGCATGATGTTCTCGCTGGTGGCCACCGGTATTGCCCCGAAGTCCTTCTACGAGCTGGACGCCGAGGGCAAGCGGCAGGCCGCGCACTACGACGGGCTGCCCGTCGAGTTCATCGCCGAGGCCGTCGACACCCTGGGCATACGGCCCGCCGGTGAGTTCGTCACCTACCACGTGATGAACCCGCACTCCGACGGCCTGGGCATGGACGAGTTCGTCGACTGGCTCATCGAAGCCGGCTATTCCATTGCCCGCGTTGATGATTACGCGGAATGGCTGGCCCGCTTCGAGACCACGCTGCGCGGCTTGCCGGACCGGCAGCGTCAGGCGTCACTGCTGCCGCTGCTGCACAACTACCAGAAGCCGGAGCACCCGCACAACGGGTCCATCGCCCCGGTCGTGGTGTTCCGCGAGGCGGTGCAGGAGGCAAAGCTGGGCCCGGACAAGGACATTCCGCATGTGACTGCGCCGGTGATCGTCAAGTACATCACCGATCTGCAGCTGCTCGGCCTGCTCTGACCCGGGATTTGTGCACGGTTTTCCGCGGCTGCCGCGGAAAACCGTGCACAAATCGCTGACTACGGGGCGATCAGGACACCGGCATCGGATGCGGCCTGCTGCAGTTCGAAGATGTCCAGGCTGCCCCAGTCGTTGATCGACCCGGTGTAGGAGCCCAGCCACGGCACCACACCGGGATCCGGTGCCACGCCGAGGTTGTAGGCCTGCATACCGGGCAAGTGGTGCTCCAAGAAGTTGCCGAGGATGTCGACGGCGAAGACGATGTCGTTGATCGGGTTCGGGCCCCACAGCGTGGAAGCGTTGAGCAGCGGGTTCACGGCATTCGGGTCGCCGATCATCACGATGTTGCCGTAGTGCGGCTTGCTGCCGCCGGTGGGGTCGTAAGCCGGCATGAACGGTTGCAGCCCCGGGAGATCGGTGGAGAAGTACGCCGCGGTGTCGCCGTAGGTCTCCACGTTGACGAAATTCTGTGCTGCGCTGTTGTTGCCGGGCACCGACGTATTCAGGCCGGGACCTTCGAAGCCGATACCGCCGAGGCCCGTCTTCTGGGCGACGAACTGCGCTTCCCAACCCCCCAATGAGTGGCCGGTGACGAAGATGTCGTCGGCGGTGTAGCCCTGCGCGATGGCCGCGGCCTGGACCGTCCGCTCGAACGCCAGCGAGTCCCAGAACGCCTGCGGCGTGGTGTGGGTGAAGATGATCTGCATGTCCGTGAAGATCTGCGACAGCGCGATCAGCGGATGGAACAGCAGATTGGTGCCGCCCGTCGTGCCCTGGTAGGCGACGATGATCTTCCCCTCGGGTGTCACCCAGGCCTTGCCGACGGCGCCAGACAGTGGGTTGAACGTCTGCATCTGAAAACCGTTGACGGTGAACGGTTTCAGGTCACCGGGCTGGCTGCCGAGGACGTAGGCGTCGGCTGCGGCGTTCAGGAACTGGGACACCGTCGGGGTGTCTCCGCTGGCGGGACCGGTGTAGGTGAGCTCCGGTACCACGGGCGCCGAGGTGGGGGTCTTGCTCAGCCCGAGCATGTCCTCGATGCGCCGGAATCCCGCGAACAGCGCCTCGGAAACGGGTGACCAGTTGAACGGGCTCTTCGGGCCGCTCTGCGAGACCGTCAGGTCCAGCGCCTGCAGCACCGTGTTGATGATGCGACCGGGCAGCTGGATGATCTGAGCGATCGGGTTCAGCGGCTGCGGTGGCGTCGGCGTCGTCAGAGTGCCGACGGTGTTGGTGGTGGCGGCGGCGAGAGCGGCCGGCCGGGTGGTCGGCGCGGGCGTGGTGGCGGGTGCGGGGGCGGCGTTCGTCGCGGCCGGCGGCGCGGCGGCAGTAGGTGCGGCGGCTGTGGTGTCCTTGGCGGGGGCGCTCGCGGTGGCCGGCTTGAGCTTCGGCGACTTCGTGGCATCGCCGGCCGGTTTGACCAGATCCGATCCCTTTTGCGTGACGACGGGTTTCACCGGTTTGGTCGCGGGCTTGGCATCCGGCTCGACGCCCGGCTTCGTGGCGGGCTTCGGGTCGGGCTTCGAGTCGGGCTTGGCATCCGGCTTGACGTCGGTGGCCGAGGTGCCGGTGTCCTGCTTGGCGCTGGACTTGTCAGAGTCGCTGGCGTCTTTGTTGGAGTCCTTGCCGGCCATCTTGTCCTTGTTGGCCGGCTTCGGTGTGGGCTTGGGCGGCGCGTCTTTTCTCGGCGCACTTGCGTGCGCGGCACTCGACTGCGACGACGACGTGCCCGGCGAACCGGTGGTCCCGGTATCGGCCCACGCGACGTTTTGACTGGTCGCGGCCGCGATACCCATGGCCGCGGCGATCACCGCCAGGCGGTAGCGACCGGGTTTACGCAGACGGAGCCGCGACTGTGTCCCCACCGGTGTCCCCTTTGACATCCCTGGTGCCCGCCCGCGCGCGCACGAATCTGACGACACTATGACATCAGGTGATGTCAGTCACGATCAGGTTTGCCAAAGTCGTGGATCACTTCGGCGGGGTCAGCGCACCCGCGCCGCCACCGCCTCCGGCATCGGTTCATACCGGGCAAAGGACCGGGTGAACGACCCGGCTCCGTGCGACAACGACCGCAGTTCGATCGGGTACCGGGTCAGTTCGATCTCCGGAATCTCGGCGTCGATGCCGGTGCAGGAATCGCCTGCCGTATCGGTGCCCAGCACGCGACCTCGCCGCCCGGACAGGTCACTCATCACCGCGCCCACCATTTCGTCGGGCACCACGATGTGCACGCTGTCGATGGGTTCGAGCAGGTTCACCGAAGCGGCGGCGGCCGCCTCGCGCAGCGCCAGGCCGCCCGCGAGCTGGAAGGCGTAGTCCGACGAATCCACGCTGTGCGCCTTGCCGTCCAGCAGCGTCACGCGGATGTCGACCATCGGGTACCCACAGATGCCCCGGTCCATCTGCGCGCGAACACCTTTCTCCACGCTCGGGATGAACTGGCGCGGCACCGCGCCGCCCACCACCTTGTCGACGAACTCGAATCCGGCTCCTTCGGACAGCGGCTCGACGGTGATGTCACACACCGCGAACTGCCCGTGTCCGCCGGATTGTTTGACGTGCCGTCCGTGCCCTTTTGCGTTGCCGCCGAACGTCTCCCGCAGCGGTACCCGCAGCTCTGTGGTGTCGACCGCGACGCCGAACCGCCGCGATAGCGCGTCGAGCACCACCGCGGAGTGGGCTTCGCCCATGCACCACAACACGATCTGGTGGGTCTGTGGGTTCTGCTCGATGCGCAGCGTCGGATCCTCGGCGGACAGCCGGGCCAGCCCCACCGACAGCTTGTCCTCGTCGGTCTTGGCGTGCGGCACGACCGCCATCGGGAGCAACGGCGCCGGCATGGTCCAGGGTCGGCAGACCAGCGGGGATGCCTTGTCCGACAGGGTATCCCCGGTCTCGGCGCAGGTCAGTCGCGCGATCGCGCAGATGTCGCCGGCGATCACCTCGGCGGCCGGACGCTGCTTGCGGCCCAGCGGAAAAGACAGGGCGCCGACGCGCTCGTCTTCGTCGTGGTCCTCGTGTTCGGCACACCCTGCGGCCGAATCGACGAATGAATTGAAATGGCCCGACACGTGAACCGTCGTGTCGGGCCTGATGGTGCCGGAGAACACCCGGACCAGACTGACCTTGCCGACGTACGGGTCTGACGTCGTCTTCACCACCTCTGCCAGCAGTGGTGCGTCGGGATCGCAGGCGGGCGCGGGCGTTTCCACGCCGGCCGGGGTGAACACCTGCGGTGGCACATGCTCTGGGGGAGAGGGGAATCCGCGGACGATGACGTCGAGAAGTTCGGCGGCGCCGATCCCGGTCGTGCTGCACACCGGGATCACCGGGAAGAAGGAACCGCGGGCCACCGCTCGCTCGAGGTCGGCAACCAGCACCGCGTTGTCGATCTGCTCGCCGCCCAGGTAGCGCTCCATCAGAGTCTCGTCCTCGGACTCTTCGATGATGCCCTCGATCAGCGTCGCGTCGTCCGCGAGCAGCGAGACCAGCCCGTCCCCTTCCGGCAGATACAGCGGAATCACCTTGTCCCCGAAGGACTCCTGCGCGGACGCCACCGCGCCGGCGAACGTGGCGCGCGCGTGATCCAGCTTGGTCACCACCACGGCGCGCGGCATGCCGACGTCAGCGCATTCCCGCCACAACGCCTTGGTGGCAGCATCCACCGTGTCGTTGGCGGCCATCACGAACAAGGCACAGTCGGCAGCCCGTAGCCCGGCCCGCAACTCGCCGACGAAATCGGCGTAGCCCGGGGTGTCCAGGACATTGACCTTCACCGACCCGTGCTGCAGGGACGCCAAGGCCAACCCCACCGACCGCTGCTGTTCGACTTCTGCCGGCTCGTGGTCGCAGACGGTGGTGCCGTCGAGCACCGACCCCGCCCGCGTCAGCACGCCCGCATGGAGCAGCAGGGCCTCGACCAGAGTGGTCTTACCGGACCCAGATGGCCCGACCAGAACCACATTTCGGATCGACGCCGGACTGTCCGCGCAGGGTGCGGCGCCAGATGAGTTATTCGACTTGTCCGCCATGGCGTGCCCCTATCGACGACTCACGTCCACCATGCTCCTGACGCGAGGTCCGGCACAAGGCTCAATGCACTTGCCGCATTCTCCCCCGCAAGCGGGAGGTGCCCCCACATCGCGGCTCGTACCTCGCCGCTTGATCGTCATGCGGCTCAAGCGTGCCAGGAACTCCATCGGGTGATCGCCACCCGGATCACCGGGCCGTCCAGGGCCACCCGGTCGTACTGGTGGTACTTGGCCCGCAGCAATGAGTAGCCGATGGCCATCTCGTCGCCGCTCGGATGCACCGTGGCGATGCCGTCGGCCCGGGCCCACCAGAGGTGGGACCAGTCGTCGTCGTATTGCTCGGCCAGCAGGCTCACGCGCGGGTTGGCCGCGATGTTGTCCAGCCGCCGCAGATGTTGCGTCGACTTCCGTTTGGCGTCCACAGCCGTATAGAGCAGGTCGCCGCTGACCGCGAAGACCACGGGGACCACATGCGGCTGGCCCTCGCCGGACACCGTGGCCAGCACCGCGACGGGCGCGGCGGAGAAGAGGGCGGCGGGATCAGACATCAGCGGTGGTGCGGGTTCGGGGCGACGCTCATGGGCATCCGGGTCACGTTGATCTCCGGTCCGCGCGCCGTCGGGGTGGCCGACTCAGCCGGGGCATGCCCGGCAGGCGGCGCCGCTGCGGGCGGTGGCTCGGCCGGGGGTGGCGGGGGCGGGGGCACCGCAGTGGTGGTCGACGAGGTGAGCGGCGTGCCCGTCGTCGTTGTCGTGGTGGTCGTCGTTGTCGATGGCTCCACCGGCGTCGGCTGATCAGAACTGGAGTCCCGGCGCGTGGCCAGGACTACCAGCGAGACCACGAGGGCGACCACCGCCACCGCCACCGCGATAAGCAGCAGCCGCGCGTCTTTCCTCCGATACCAGGGCGGCGGCGGCTGACGGAAGCGCCAGGTGTCGGTGTTGAAGGCGTCGAAGGTGTCGCCCGTCGGCTCCGGCTCGGGGATGGCGAACGAGCCGGTCGTCGGGCCGGCAAACGGTCCGGTGCCATGCGGGCCCGGGTCGACCGCGCGGAACGGATCAGTGTCCGGGTCGCCGCCGGCCGCCTCGACGGACGATTCCAGCACTCCACCCGGTGATGGATCGCGCTCTGCGTCGTCGCTGTCAGCCACCTTCCAGATGCTAGGGGTGGCTCGCGCCAATTGCTCGGTATCGGCGCGCGTGTCCGCGCTTTAGACGTCCTTGACCGGTTCGATGCCGAGATCGCGGTAGCTGACCAGCGCGGCAAACGGCACGCCGCGCTTGGCGAAACGCTCGGTGGCGATGTCGCCCCGGTCGACCATCGGGATGACTCCGGTGACCACGGCGCCGACGGAGGTGACGCGCTCGTAGGCGATCTCCGTGGAGCCGCCGGTGCTGATCACGTCGTCGACCAGCAGCACCCGCATCCCGGGTTCGATGCGGGTGCCCTCGATCCACTGCTCACGCCCGCGCGACTTCTGTTCCTTGCGCACCGAGAACCAAGCCTTGCCGGTGACCATCGCGACACCGTGCGCCAGCGGGTCGGCGCCCATGGTCAGGCCGCCGACGGCGTCGAACTCGATGCCGCGCAGCGCGGCCAGTTCTGCCACCGCCTTGCTGACGACCGTGAGGCTGACGCCGTTGTCGATGGCGAACTTGCCGTCGATGTAGTCGTGGCTCAGCTGTCCGCTGGCCAGCCGGAACGGCTCCTCACGGCGTTCGTAGCCGCGGGTGCGGATCAGGTCGAAGGCGGCTTCCCAGCTTGCGGGGCGATCAGACATGGTGCGAATGCTATGCCTGCCGGGACAGCCGTGCCAATTCGGCCGTCGCCGAACGCAATTCGTCGATGGACTGCAGCGGCTCGGCGTATCCGATGCGGGTGTAGGCCATGCCTCGGGCGGTATTGACCCGCAAATCCAGGCCGTAGCGGTCGGCGCCGGTGCAGGTGGCCGACTCGGTGTCGGGGTATCCGCCCAGCACCCTGGCCATCGCCGCGAGCGAGTCCGCATGGTCGGCGTTGAGGTGCGCGATGGCCCCGGCCGCCGACGGCGTCACCGGATCTGGTTGGGCCGCTGCGTAATCCGCGCCCGTCGTCGAATCCATGCGGCCGTAGCCACCGACCCACCGGACCCGGTCGACGTGCAGCACCCACAGGGCGAAATCGCTGTAGTCGATGTAATACTTCGCGGCCGGGACCGCGGCCACGTGGGCGGTCCGCGCCGCGTCGCGCTGGTCATCGGAGGGTTGCGCCACCCGTCCGGCCAGGGTCACCCGGCCACCGGCCAACGGGTCCTTGTCGGTACTCGCCGCGATGATCGAGATGCTGGCCCGCTGATCACCGGCCAGATTGCGGCCGTGTTCGGCCAGATTCGAGACGCACAGCACCGGCGCGCCGTCCAACAGTCCATACGTGACCATCGACGCCCACGGGCCGCCGTCGGCCGTCAGCGTGGCCAGGGTTCCGGTGTTGGTCGAGGCCGCGATGGTGCGGGCTTCCTCGGCGGCCGACGGTCGCGTCGGATTGACGATTGCGGCCAGCGGCGGCGGGATCGTCGGGGCATCACCTGGGTCACCATGATCGCGCGTCGCCACGTTTGCACCCTACTCAGTCGCGGGTACGTTAGTGATCGATGGATGCCTCGGGCGGTGGTGTGGAACATCCAAGCGCCGCGGACTTCGGACATGCGCGGGTCCTCCCTGAGGACCGCACCTGGTTCAAGCGTGCGGTTTTCTATGAGGTGTTGGTCCGCGCCTTCTACGACTCAGACGCTGACGGCTCAGGTGACCTTCGAGGTCTGACCGAGCGACTCGACTACTTGAAATGGCTTGGTGTCGACTGTATTTGGTTGCCACCTTTCTACGACTCGCCCTTGCGTGACGGCGGCTACGACATCCGCGACTTCTACAAGGTGCTGCCCGAGTTCGGCACCGTCGACGACTTCGTCGCCCTGCTGGACGCCGCGCACCGGCGCGGAATCCGCGTCATCACCGACCTGGTGATGAACCACACCTCGGACACCCACGCATGGTTCCAGGAATCCCGCCGCGACCCCACCGGGCCCTACGGCGACTACTACGTGTGGAGCGACACCAGCGAGAAGTACCAGGACGCGCGCGTCATCTTCGTCGACACCGAGGAGTCCAACTGGACGTTTGACGCAGTCCGGAAACAGTTTTATTGGCACCGGTTCTTCTCGCACCAGCCCGACCTGAACTACGACAACCCAGCCGTGCAGGAAGCGATGATCGACGTGCTCCGCTTCTGGCTGAGCCTGGGCATCGACGGGTTCCGGCTGGACGCGGTGCCGTACCTGTTCGAGCGCGAGGGCACCAACTGCGAGAACCTGCCCGAGACGCATGCCTTCCTCAAGCGCTGCCGCAAGGTGATCGACGACGAGTTCCCCGGCCGGGTCCTGCTGGCCGAGGCCAATCAGTGGCCCGCCGACGTCGTCGAGTACTTCGGCGACCCCGATACCGGCGGCGACGAATGCCACATGGCCTTCCATTTCCCGCTCATGCCAAGGATTTTCATGGCGGTCCGCCGGGAGTCCCGCTTCCCGATCTCGGAGATCCTGGGCCAGACCCCACCGATACCTGACCTGGCGCAGTGGGGCATCTTCCTGCGTAATCACGACGAGCTGACCCTGGAGATGGTCACCGACGACGAGCGCGACTACATGTACTCGGAGTACGCCAAGGATCCCCGGATGAAGGCCAACGTCGGCATCCGTCGCCGCCTGGCCCCGCTGCTGGAGAACGACCGCAACCAGACCGAACTGTTCACCGCGCTGCTGCTGTCGCTCCCCGGGTCCCCGGTGCTGTACTACGGCGACGAGATCGGCATGGGCGACATCATCTGGCTGGGCGACCGCGACGGGGTCCGGACCCCGATGCAATGGTCGCCCGACCGCAATGCCGGGTTCTCGACCGCCAACCCCGGCCGGCTGTACGTGCCGCCGAGCCAGGACCCGGTCTACGGCTATCAGGCGGTGAACGTCGAGGCCCAGCGCGACACGTCGAATTCCCTGCTCAACTGGACGCGCACCATGCTCGCGGTGCGGCGGCGGCATGACGCGTTCGCCGTCGGCTCGTTCAGGGAACTCGGCGGGTCCAACCCGTCGGCGCTGACGTACGTGCGCGAGCACGCCGACGATGGTGAAGTGGACACTGTTCTCTGCGTCAACAATCTGTCGCGTTTTCCCCAACCGATCGAACTGAACCTGCAGCATTGGAACGGCTACACCCCGGTTGAACTGACCGGGCGAGTCGAGTTTCCCCGCATCGGGGACCTGCCGTACCTGTTGACGCTGCCCGGGCATGGTTTCTACTGGTTCTCGTTGCGCGCGCCTGTCGGTGAGGAGCCGTGATGGATCCAGAGTTGATCGAATACCTGACCCAGCAACGCTGGTACGCCGGCCGCAACCGCGAACTGACCGGCGTCGAACCGGCGCTGACGGTGTCCCTACGTGCCGACGTCGACCTGGTGCTGCTCGACGTCAGCTATGCCGACGGCCCCGGCGAGCGGTACCAGGTGCTGCTGCGCCACGACGACGGCGAGGTCGGTGATGCGCTGAGTGACCCTGAAGTCGCGCACCTGCTGCTGCGCCTGATCGCCGAGTCCGCGACGATCGGTCCGGTCTCGTTCGCCGCGGAACCCGATGCCGAGCTGCCGGCGGGCGAGACGTCGCGCGTGATGGGCGCCGAACAGAGCAACACCAGCGTCGTGTTCGACGAAGCCGCGATTCTCAAGGTGTTCCGCCGGGTGACGCCCGGGGTGAATCCAGACATCGAGCTGACGCGGGTGCTGAGCCGGGCAGGCAACCCTCACGTGGCGCCGTTGCTGGGCACGATGTCGCTGGCAGGAGGCCCGGAGACCGCGCTGGGCATGCTGGCCCGCTTCGCCGACAACGCCGCCGAGGGCTGGAACATGGCCGTCGCCAGTACCCGCGACCTGTACGCCGAAGGTGACCTGTACGCCGACGAGGTCGGCGGCGACTTCGCCGGGGAGTCGGAGCGGCTGGGGCAGGCCGTCGCGGCGGTGCACGCCACGCTGGCTGCCGAGCTGGGCACGGCCCCGGCGCTGTTCCCGGTGGAGACGATGCTCGAGCGGCTGGCAGCGGTGGCCGCGTCGGTGCCGCAGGTCCGCGAGTTCGCCGCAGCCATCGAGGGCCGCTACCGCGCGCTCGAGGGCCAGCCGATCACGGTGCAACGGATTCACGGCGATCTGCATCTGGGGCAGGTATTGAGAACCCCCGAGACCTGGCTGCTCATCGACTTCGAAGGCGAACCCGGGCAGGACCTGGATCAGCGCCGGGCGCCGGATTCCCCGCTGCGCGACGTCGCGGGCATCCTGCGGTCCTATCAGTACGCGGCATTCCAGCGGCTGACCGAGGGTGGCGGCAACGAGCAGCGCCGCAAGCAGCTCGCCGCGCGCGCCCGCGAGTGGGCCGACCGCAACCGGACCGCGTTCTGCGCGGGTTACGCGGAGGGCGGCGGTACCGATCCTGATGCTGAACTGCTCGCCGCCTACGAACTCGACAAAGCGGTGTACGAAGCCGGGTACGAGGCTCGGCACCGGCCGCACTGGCTGGACCTGCCGCTGGGGGCGATCGCGAACATCGTCAGCGGTTAGGTGCACTAACCGCTGACGATGGCCGTCAGGCCATGGACTTCACGACCGCCTGAGCCGGCTTCGGGGTCCAGTCGGTGCGGTAGACGCCGATGGATTCTTCGGGGTTGGCGCTGCCGGTGACGCGGTCGCGCGTGGTGTAGATGTACGCCGGGCCGGCGTACGGCAGGGTGCGCCACGTGGCCAGGAAGTCGCGGATGTAGTCGGCCTGGGTGGCCTCGTCGACGGCAGAGTTGGGCTCGCCGTACTCGGTGGCCCAGACCTTCTTGCCGCCGTCGCCGTTGGCGGCCATGGCCTGGTGGATGCCGTCGGTCTGGCTCATCGGCGAGTTGGGCACTCCGGCGCCGGCCGAGAACTTGAGGTTGTAGTGGTAGGGGTGGAAGGACACCGCGTCCAGGGAACCGGCGGCGCCGGCGGCGTACATCTGCTGGACGAAGGCCACCGGGTCCAGGGTCAGCGAGCCGAACGACACCACCGCGCCGACCACACCGCCGATCACGACGGCGCCGCGGTCGGCGGCCTTGATCTTCGGGTAGGAGGCCTTGAGCATCGCCGCGTAGACGGCAGGCTCGGGACCCTGCGGACCGGAGGTCCAGGACATCACGGCGTTGGGTTCGTTCCAGATCTCGTAGGCATCCACGCGGCCCCGGTAGTGGGCGGCGACCGCACCGGCGAAGTCGCCGTACACCGCGGCGGAGGCCGGCGGGCTGCTGATCGGGATGGCGCCGGGCGCCACCGCCCAGGCCGGCGTGGCGACGATGGCACCGACCACCGACATGTGGCGGGCATTGGCCGCACCGACGACGGTGTCGACCTGGCCCCAGTTGAAGCTGCCCTGGGTGCCCTCGATACCGGCCCACGGAATGATGATGCGGACGGTACGCACGCCCGTCGCGGACATCAGGTCGAAGGTGTGGTTGATGTCGTCGGCGTTCATGCCGTAGACGTCGGAATCGGCGAAGCCGACACTGCTGGCCGACTGGCTGATGCCCGTCGGGATGAACGGAATGGTGGCCGGGTTATTGGCCAGGGTTTCGGTGGTGGCGGCGGAGACTGCCGCGACGGTGAAGATGGTCGCAGCGATCTTGAGGGCGTTGCGCAACGTTCGTTCCAATCTGTGGCCTGATCTGCCGATTGGCTCGAACCTAACAGCTATTCAGGCCGCGGCAGGCAGGACTGCGCGATACAGCTTGGGGTCGACGATCATGTCGACACGGCCGAAGCGGGCGCACGTCAGTGCCAGTACTCGATCGAACTGCCGCCGATCGTGGGTATCGGCGGCCAACGCGTAGACCCGATCGGCGGGAAAGCCGTGGGTGATACGCACCAGCGAGCCGGGCTGCCGGGCGGTCACCACCACCCGGTGGCCGTCTGCCAGCAGGCTGTGGGCGGTGGCCAGTCCGGCGTCGGTGCCGGCGTCGAGGACGAGCGCGACGATGCTGTGCTTCATGACCACGAGTCAACCCGCGCCGCCTAGGCGCCGGATGAGAATCGATTAGGTGCTAGAACAGCGTCGCTCAGCGCACCAGCCGGCGCAGCAGGGCCGATGCCGCGGCGATGCCGACCACTGCTGCCACGGCCAGAACAGCGATGTCCAGCAGGGTGTTGCCCGGGGTGCCCAGCAGCAGCGAGCGCAGGGCATTCACTTCGTAGGACAGCGGATTCACCGCGGAAAGCGTATGCAGCCAGCCCGGCATGATGTCCACCGGATACAGCGCGTTGGACGCGAAGAACAGCGGCATGGTGATGGCCTGGCCGATGCCCATCAAGCGGTCGCGGTTGCGGACCAGTCCCGCCAAAGTCATTGACAGGCAGGAGAAGAACGCCGACCCCAGCATCACCACGACCATCGCGGCCAGGATGCGCAGTGGGTTGAAACTGAGATGGATGCCCATCAGCAGGGCGATCACCAGGACGCCGATCACCTGGGCTATCGATCGGACTCCCGCCGCGAAGGCCTTGCCGGTGATGAGCGCCGACGCGGGTGACGGGGTGACCATCAGTTTGGCCAGGATGCCGGCGTCGCGGTCCCAGACGATCTGGATGCCGTAGAAGATCGAGATGAACAGCGCCGACTGGGCGATGATGCCGGGCGCCAGGAATGACAGATACGGGACGTTGCCGGTGTTGATGACGTGCAACCGGGAGAAGGTCTGGCCGAAGATCAACAGCCACAGGGCGGGCTGAATCGTCCGGGTGACCAGCTCGGTGCGGTCATAACGTAGCTTCTGCAGTTCGACGAGCGCGAAAGCGCCCATCCGGCGGGCGAGGCCACCGATGCGCTTGACGCCCCGGGGCGCGATGACCAGTTCGACATCAACCGACACGGCGGGCCGTCCTCCTTCCGGCGCGGATGTCCTGCAAGGACTGGCGCTCGTCGTCCGCGGACAGGTCGGAGCCGGCGTAGTGCCGGAAGACGTCCTCGAGCGTGGCCGACGGGCCGCGTGCCGCCTTCAGGTCGGTGGGGGAGCCGACGGTCTGCAGGGTGCCGCGGTGCATGAGGGCGACCCGGTCGCACAGCGCATCGGCTTCTTCCATGTAGTGGGTGGTCAGCAGGACCGTCATACCGAACTCCTGCTGCATGTTCGCCACTTGGGTCCAGACACTGTCGCGGGCAATGGGATCCAGACCGACGGTGGGTTCATCGAGGATCAGCAGCGACGGCCGGTTCACCAGCGCCTGCGCCAGTTCCAGGCGCCGGACCATGCCGCCGGAGTACGCCTTGGCGGGGCGGTCGGCGACGTCGAGCAGCTGCATGGCGTCGAGCGCATCGTCGACTCGCGCTCGGCGTCCGCGGCGCGGCACGTCGTACAGGCGGGCGAACAGATCGACGTTCTGACGTCCGGTGAGGGCTGACTCGATCGAAAGTTGTTGCGGCACATACCCGAGGTTCTGCCGGATATCCATGGTGTAGCGCCCCGCGTCGAGGCCGAAGATGCGTACCTGTCCCTGCTGCACCGGGGTCAAGGTGGTGAGCAGCCGTACCAGGGTGGTCTTGCCGGCGCCGTTGGGGCCGAGAAGTCCCATGGTTTCACCCACACCGACGGTGAGACTGAGGTCGGCGACCGCGGTGAAATCGCCGTAGTGGTGCGTGACGTGGTCGCATTCGATGGCGGGGGTACTCATGGCCGGCCCTCCTCGAGCATCCGGGTCATTTCCGCCAGCACCTTCAAACCCTTTGCCAGATCGTCGATTTGCTCGCCGCTGAGCTGTTTCAGTACGACGTCGAGGGCGGCCCGGCGGGAAGTCCTGGTCTGATCGGCGAGCTGCTGGGCGGGTTCGGTCAGCCGGAGCCGGCCGATGCGTCGATCTTCGGGGTCGGGGCTGCGGACGAGCAGCCCGTCGGCGGCCAGCTTGGAGACCAGGGTCGACGCGGTATTGGCCGCCAGGCCGAGTTCCTGCGCGGCTTCCCGTACCGAGATGCCCGGCTGGCGGCCGACCAGTCGGAGCAGTTCCGCCTGCGATTGGGTGACGCCGGCGAAACTGCCTCCGGCGGTCCGGCGCAGCTGCCGGCGGAAGCGACCGACGGTGTGGAAAAGGTCGATGGTGAGGTCGGCTGTCAGGCCTGAGCGGGCGGGCACACCCTCACAATAGCTCTGTTGCAGAGGTATTGCACGGCCGTGGTTTACTCGGGCGGTGTTTCCCGAGTACCGCACGCTGCTGACCGCGTTCGACGGCGGTGTGGTGACGGTGACGCTGAACCGGCCGGAGCGGCGCAACGCTTTTGGTGACGGAATGCGGGAGGAACTCGCCGACGCCTACACCCGCGGCAACGAGGCCGACGATGTCCGGGCCATCGTGCTGACCGGGGCGCCACCGGCGTTCTGCGCCGGGGCCGACCTGGCCGCCGGCGACCAGACGTTCGCCGCGCCGGGCCCGGAGTTCAGTGCGGCCGGTGTCCCGGTGCCGGCGTGGTCGTTGAGCAAGCCGGTGATCGCGGCGGTCAACGGGCACGCGATCGGTTTGGGGCTGACCTTGGCGCTGCAGTGCGATATCCGGATTTTCGCCGCCGACGCACGCTATGGCGTCGTGCAGGTGCGCCGTGGCGTGGTGGGGGATGCGTACTCGCATTGGGCGCTGCCGCGACTGGTCGGAATTGCGCGGTCCGCCGAAATTCTTTTGACCGGGACGACATTCGACGGATATCGCGCTGTCGAGCTGGGTATTGCGAGCCGGGTACTGCCCGCCGACGAGGTGCTGCCGGCTGCGCTGGCCGTCGCCCACGACATCGCGGACAACACCGCGCCGATGTCGGTGGCCGCCAGCAAGCGACTGCTCTGGGATTCGTTCGAACTGTCACGCGACGAAGTCGGCGAGCGGGAGACCGCGATTCACCGCGCAGTGATGGCGCACGAAGATGCCAAGGAAGGCGTACGGGCGCTGCAGGCCGGGCGCCCGCCGCAGTGGTCAGGCCGGCCGGTGGATCCGACGCGCTAGGGGTGAGCCGAGCGACGGGAATGCTTCAGGCCACCGTCACGCCGGAATCCTTCAGCGCGGCAACGGCATTCGCAGCGCCTTCGGCCGAAACCCCGGCGGTGTAGTCGAGCAGGACCCGGGTGCGGAACCCGGCCTTCGTGGCGTCGGCTGCCGTTGCTTTGACGCAGTAGTCGGTCGCGATGCCCACTATGTCGACCTCGTCGACGCCCCGGGCACGCAGCCAGTCCACCAGCTTGGTCCCGTGCTCGTCGGCTCCCTCGAACCCGCTGTACGCCGCGGTGTACCGGCCTTTGCGGAACACCGCTTCGAACGTCGAGGTGTCCAGTTCGGGGTGGAACTGCTCGCCCGGGGTGCCCGCTACGCAGTGCGGCGGCCAGGAGTCCAGGAAGTCGGGTTCGCCGGAGAAGTGGTCACCCGGGTCGACGTGATGGTCGGCCGTGGCCACCACGTGCTGATACTCGCGCCGGGCCAGTAGGCCGGTGATCGCGCGCGCCACGGCGTCGCCGCCGGACACCGCGAGGGAACCGCCCTCGCAGAAGTCGTTCTGCACGTCGACGACGATCAACGCCCGCATGTGCCCACGGTAGACCGGTTGCTGCGCATCGCCCGTTGCCGTAGCGTCCGGACACGTGTCTGAACAGGCGCTTGAGCCCACCCGGCGCCGTTTGACGGCCAAACAGGCCGATACGGTCGATCGGCTGAGTCGTGCCGCCCTCGACTTGCTGCGCCGCGAGGGTTTCGCAGGTCTGACGGTCCGGCGGGTCGCGGCCGATGCGGGCGTGGGGGCGGCAACCGCCTACACCTACTTCTCGTCCAAGGAGCACCTGGTCGCCGAGGTGTTCTGGCGCCGGTTGGCATCCTCGCCGCCGGCCGATCACGACTCGGCAGACCCCGCGACTCGGGTGACCGAGGTGCTGCGGCACATCGCGCTACTGGTCATCGACGAACCGGAGTTCGCCGGGGCGGTGACCAACGCGCTACTCGGGCGCGATCCGGATGTGGAGGTGCTGCGCCAGCGCATCGCCCGCGACATCCGCTCCCGGCTGTCGGCGGCACTCGGCCCGGACGTGGACGAGGACGTCATCGAATCGCTGGAAATGCTCTATTCGGGCGCACTAGTCCGCGCGGGCATGGGCTTCACGTCGTACGACGACATCGCTGAGCGGCTGGAGAAGTCAGCCCGGCTGATGCTGCGCTGACGACCGTGCACCGAGGATCGCCAGCGCGGCGGTGAGCGCCGGTTCGGTGAGCTGGTCGATGTCGCGGCCGTCCTCGACGATCAGCGCGGTGAGCTCGCGAAGGCCGCCGAGCAGGATCAGGGCCACCGGCCGGCTGATCGGGGACAGGCCGGCCCGCTGAAACCCCGCACCGCTCGTGAGGTCCACGACCATGTCGGTGAGCTGCTCCATGGCATGACGATTCAGCGGTTGTGCCGCGTCGCCGAGGGCCGGCGCTTCCCGGATCCAGCTCAGTGTGATCGCGGGCCGGGACGCGATGTGCGCGACGTATGCGTCGACCGCACTGCGTACCTGCTGCGCCCACTCGGCGTCGGGATGGATGGCCGCGCGGATCCGGGCGATGAGGTCCTCGTTGTTGGCGCGGAGCAGCTCGACGAAACACTCTTCCTTGCTGGCGAATTGGTCATAGAACGTGCGCTTGGAGGTCTTGGCGTTGCGGACGATGTCGGCGACGGTGGTGTCGCGATAACCCCGGGTGGCCAGCGAGGTGGCCAGCCCGTCGAGCAGCCGCCCGCGGAACGGCTGCGCAGCCGATTGCGCCGAGTTGACCTCGCCGTCTGCCATCTCTCTCCCAGAACCCTTGCCTAGCCGTGGTACCAGCCGGTACCGTACCCGATAACCCCGCGGTACACCGTGGTACCGCGTAATAAGTGGCTTGGAGCGTCCCATGACCGAGACCGTCACCGCTGAACTTGCCGAGCGTGCTCCGGCGATCCACCTGCCACCGGCGACCGGGGTTCCCAAAATCCTGCAGGGCTTCGCCTTCGCGACCAACCGGCGCAAGTTCGTCAACCGCATGGTGCCGCGGCTCGGGCCGGTCTTCACCTGTGACGCACCGGTTTTCGGCCGCGCGGTCATGGTGACGGACCCGCAGCTGGCCAAACAGGTGTTCGCCGCGAACCCCGCTGACGTCGGCAACATCCAGCCGAACCTGTCCCGCGTGCTCGGCCGCGGATCGGTGTTCGCGCTCGACGGCGCCGAGCACCGGCTGCGCCGCAAGCTGCTGACCCCGCCGTTCCACGGGAAGAGCGTCAAGAACTACGAGCGCATCTTCGAAGAGGAGACGCTGCGCGCGGCGGCATCCTGGCCGGAGGGTAAGCCGTTTCCCACGCTCGAACCGATGATGCACATCACCCTCAACGCCATCCTGCGCGCGGTGTTCGGGGCCGACGGTCGCCACCTCGACGAACTGCGGCGCATCATCCCGCCGTGGGTCACCCTGGGGTCGCGACTCGCCGTGCTGCCCATGCCGAAGCGCACCTACGGCCGCTTGACGCCGTGGGGCCGGCTTGCCGAATACCGGCGGCAGTACGACGAGGTCGTCGGCCGGCTGATCGACACGGTCGCCGCCGACCCCGATCTCGAGAACCGGGACGACGTCCTGGCGCTACTGCTGCGCAGCACGTACGAAGACGGCACGGCCATGTCCCGCAGTGACATTGCGGACGAACTGCTGACCCTGCTGGCGGCCGGCCACGAAACCACCGCGGCCACCATGGCGTGGGTCTTCGAGCGAATCTCCCGTCATCCGGAGGTGTTGCGCCGGCTCGAAGACGAGGTCGCGGCCGGCGAGACGGACGAGTACCGGCAGGCCGTCCTGCTGGAGGTGCAGCGCATCCGCACCATCATCGACTTCGCCGGCAGGCATGTGTACGCCCCGACCTTCCAGCTCGGTGAATGGGTGATCCCGCGTGGCTTCTCGGTCATCATCGCCATCGACCACATGCACGAGGATGCAAAGGAATTCGCTGATCCAGAGCGGTTCGACCCGGAGCGCTTCGTCGGCCGCCGGCCGCCGCTGGCGTTCCTGCCGTTCGGCGGTGGCACCCGGCGCTGCGTCGGGGCGGTGTTCGCGCAGGTCGAGATGGACGTCGTGCTCCGGACGGTGCTGCGCCACTTCGCGATTCAGGTCAACACTGCTCCGGGGGAGGAGGTCTTCTCGCGCGGTGTCGCGTACACGCCGAAGGACGGCGGTCGCGTGACGCTGCGCCGTCGCGTCAACCCGCTGTAGGTTCATGCTGTGACCGAACGGATTTCGCAGTACCGGAACGACGGACTGATCTTCGATGTCGTCGACTCCGGCCCCATCGACGGCGACGTCGTGGTGTTGTTGCACGGCTTTCCGCAGACCGCCGAGTCCTGGTCAGCGGTTTCGGAGCTGTTGCACGCCAAAGGCTTTCGAACGTTGGTGCCCAACCAGCGCGGCTATTCGGCCGGTGCCCGGCCGCGTGGCCGGCGGCAGTACACGATTCCGAAACTGACCGATGACGTCGCCGCGCTGATCGAGCTGGTCGGTGCGCCGGTGCACCTGGTCGGGCACGACTGGGGTGCGGCGATCGCCTGGGCGCTGACTGCGAGACGGCCGGAGCTGGTGCGCACGCTGACCGCGGTCTCGGTGCCGCACATCGGCGCTTTCCTGAAGGCAATGGTCGTCGGGACGCAGGCGCTGCACTCCTACTACATGCTGATCTTCCAGTTGCCCTGGCTCGGCGAACGATTCGCGAAGTTGATGATGCCGCACAGCGGCATGACCCCCGCATCGCTGGCCGTCACACGCTCGGCGGTATTCGACAGCGGCGCGCTGACGACCGCGCTCAACTGGTACCGCGCCATGCCGTTCGTGGCACCGAAATCGGTGTTCACGCCGGTGACCCGGCCCACCACCTACATCTGGAGCGACGGCGACATCGCGCTCGGCCGCAAGGGGGCGCTGCTGACCGAGCAGTACGTCCACGCGCCATATCGGTTCGAGATCGTCGCAGGCGCGAACCACTGGCTGCCGGACCAGCACCCCGAGCTGGTCGCCAGGCTGATCACCGAGCGCGCCGCTACAGCGTGATTTGTGCACGAAAATCCGCGGCTGCCGCGGGTAATCGTCCACAAATCACTGGCGTTTGGGCAGTTTCCAGCCCGGCCGCGGGAAGTGGCAGGTATAGCCGTTGGGGATGCGCTGCAGATAGTCCTGGTGCTCGGGCTCTGCCTCCCAGAAATCAACAGCCGGCGTCACCTCGGTGACGACCTTGCCGGGCCATAGCCCCGAGGCGTCGACGTCGGCGATGGTGTCTTCGGCGATCCGCTTCTGCTCGTCGTCGGTATAGAAGATCGCCGAGCGGTAGCTGGTCCCGACGTCGTTGCCCTGCCGGTTGACGGTCGACGGGTCGTGGATCTGGAAGAAGAACTCCAGCAGCGCGCGGAAATCGGTCTGAGTCGGGTCAAATTCGATTTCGACCGCTTCGGCGTGGCCCGGGTGGTTGCGATACGTCGGGTGGTCGTTCTTTCCGCCGGTGTAGCCGACCCGCGTGGTCAGCACACCCGGCTGCTTGCGGATCAGGTCCTGCATCCCCCAGAAGCAGCCGCCGGCCAAGATCGCGGTCGCAGTGTCGGTCATGTACGCCTCCTCGCTTTGACTCCAGAGAACCGAACTCCCGGCGCCTGCGCAAGTGCTCGACAAACGTCGCTAGAACGTGTTCTAGTTTTCCTGTGACGGGCAACACTTTCAGCCGCGCGGAGCTCATCGCGGCCTTCGAGGTCTTCGAGCAGACCGTGGATCGCGCCGCCCAGACGCGCGACTGGGATCCGTGGACCGACCACTACACCGAGGACGTGCTGTACATCGAGCACGCCATGGGCACCATGCACGGGCGCGAAGAGGTGCGGCCTTGGATCTGGAACACCATGGAGAATTTCCCCGGCAGCTACATGACGTCGTTTCCGTCGCTGTGGAGGGTGTACGACGAGGCGACCGGCCGTGTCATCTGCGAGCTGGACAACCCGATGCGCGATCCCGGTGACGGCACCATCATCGGCGCCACCAACATCTCGATCGTGACGTATGCGGGTGACGGTCTGTGGAGCAAGCAGGAAGACATCTACAACCCCATGAAGTTCCTCGAGACCACCATGGCGTGGTGCAAGAAGGCGGAAGCGCTGGGCACGCTGCCCGACGTGGCCGAGGAATGGATGCGCAAGTTCGGCGGTAGGGGGCAGCGGTGACCGCGCTCGTCATCGGGGCCAACGGCTACCTCGGCTCGCACGTGGCCCGGCAGCTCGTGGCGGCGGGGGAAGACGTGCGGGTCATGGTGCGGGCCGGCGCCAACACCATCGGCATCGACGACCTCGCCGTCACCCGCTACGAAGGCGACATCTGGGACAACGACACCCTGCGTGCCGCGATGACCGGAGCCGACGTCGTCTACTACTGCGTGGTCGACACCCGCGGGTGGCTCCGGGACCCCTCGCCGTTGTTCCGCACCAACGTCGAGGGCACCCGCAACGTGCTGGACGTCGCGGTGGAACCCGAAATCGCTTCGGGCCTCAAGAAATTCGTCTTCACCAGTAGCTACGCCACGGTGGGGCGCAAGCGCGGGTTCGTCTCCACCGAAGAGGACGTCGCCGACGAACGCACGTTGCCGCCATATGTGCGGTCGCGGGTGCAAGCCGAGAAGCTGGTGCTCGCATATGCCCGCGAGCGCGGGCTGCCGGCGGTCGCGATGTGCGTGTCCACCACGTATGGCGGAACAGACTGGGGCCGCACCCCGCACGGCGCGATCATCGCCGGCGCCGCGTTCGGGAAACTGCCGTTCGTGATGAGCGGCATCGAACTCGAAGCGGTCGACGTCAATGACGCTGCGCGAGCACTGATCCTGGCGGCCGACAGGGGCAGGCCCGGTGAGCGATACCTGATCTCCGACAAGATGATCAGCAATGCCGAGGTGGCACGGATTGCCGCGGCTGAGGCGGGTGTACCGGCTCCGGCTAAGGCGCTGTCGCTGCCGGTGACCTACGCGCTGGCCACCATGGGCACCATCAAAGGCCGGCTCAGAGGCACCGACGAACACATGTCGCTGGCGTCGCTGCGGCTGATGCGTTCGGAGGCGCCGGTTGACTGCACCAAGGCGCGGACCGAATTGGGCTGGGAGCCAAGGCCGGTGGAGGACGCGGTGCGGGAGGCGGCGCGGTTCTGGATCGGCCTGCGAAAGGCTCGCCAAGCCCAGAAATCCACGGGCTGAACAACGCGCCGTACGGCGTTAAGTCATGGCGCGACAGCGCCGGCCACGGTTAGCGTCGACAGCATGACGGATAGATTGCAGGTGGACCTGACCGGGGCGCCGCAGACCATGCTGGCCACGCTGTACGGCAAGGCGCTCGACGCCGACCTGCCGAACTCGGTGCTGCATGACACCTATGCCAGGGACATCGTCGCCGCTATCGACTACGACTGGTCGCGCACGACGATGACGGCCGCCAGGTCGCCGGGGGTCACTCTCCGGTCCGCCTATTTCGACATGACCACCCGGCAGTTCCTGGCCGTGCACCCGGAAGCCGTTGTGCTGCATCTGGGTTGCGGGCTGGACAGCCGGTACTACCGGCTGGATCCGGGGCCGGGTGTCGACTGGTATGACATCGACTACCCAGAGGTCGCGGACCTGCGCCGGCGGCTGTATCCCACCCGCGAGCACTGCCACATCGTGTCCGCGTCGGTCACCGACCCGGCCTGGCTGGCCGACATCCCGGCGGACCGGCCGGTGCTGATGCTCGCCGAGGGCCTCACCATGTACCTGAGCGAGGCCGACGGGCAGGCCCTGCTGCGCCGTATCGTGTCGCATTTCCCGTGCGGGGAACTGCAATTCGACGCCTTCAGCCGGCTGGGCGTGAAGCTCCAGTGGACGAACTCGGTCGTCCGCCGTTCCGGCGCGACCCTGCAATGGGCCATGGACAACCCCGACGACGTCCTGTCGGCGGTACCGGGTCTGCGGCTGCTGTCGTGGGTGTCGGCTTTCGACGGCGGCGGCTACGACCGGCTGCCGATGGGGCTGCGCCTGATGGCCGCCGTCATGCGCGCCGTACCCGGCATGCGTTATATGTCGCAGTACCACCGGTATTCGTGGGGCTGACCGTTACGCGGCTTCGGCGCGGGCCTTCAGGCGCTCGAGTGTCAACCGGATGTGCTCGGCGTTGGCCGCATCGCGGTCGCTGATACCGGTGAGCAAGCCCGCGGTGAGCTTCAACAAGCCCGGTCGGTTGTCCCACGTGGACTCAGTGACCTGACAGCCGCCCGCAGTCTCGGTGATGTCGTAGCGCCAGTGCGCGATGGGCACGATCGAGGACTTCACAGCGAAGCCGAACGTCTTGCCCGGCTCGGCCTCGGTGACGGTGCAGCTGGTGGTCCAGGTCTTCGAGCCGTTGCGGTTGTATCCCTTGAAGACCGATCCGGGAGTGGCCGCAGACCCCTTCTGCCACTCCATCGTGTGGGCCTCCTCGGCCAGCGACGCCAGCGTGGGCAGATCGGTGAGCAACGCATATACAGCTGACGGGCTGGCGGCGATGTCGATGGCGGCGGTGACGGAGGCGGGGCCCTGTGCGGTCATGGGGCGATCGTAAACACAGGCTGGAGCGGGGGCCAGAAAATTTTGCATAGTTCAGACACAGCTAATTCCTAATTTCGGGGGTAACCGTTGAGGGGCCCTCGTGCGATAAACCGCATGGCGGCACCTTCCAACGAAGGAGTTGAGTTGATATGAGCATCAAGAAATTAGTGATAGCGACCGCACTCACCGGCGGGGTGAGCGCGGCAATTGCGGGATTTGGCGTCAATATTGCACAGGCGCAGCCAGGGTTCTGCCCACCTGGGCAGACGTGTAACGGGCCGGGCGGTCCAGGGCCGGGGGGTCCGCACAATGGGCCTCAGGGCGGGCCTCAGGGCGGGCCTCAGGGCGGGCCTCAGGGCGGCCCACATGGCCCGCAGGGTGGCCAGGATTGGCACCCGCCGGGCGGCCCGCCACCGGGTGACCCCGGGGACCACGGCAACTGGAACCCGCCGGGTGGACCGGGCGACCATGACAACAACGATTGGCATCCCGGCCCGGGTGACTGGCACCCCCGGCCCGGTGACCCGGGCCCGGGTGACTGGCACTGGCGCGGCGCGCCGCCGCCGTGGGGCAACGGCCCCGCGCCGTGGGGCTGGGGACCGCCACCCCGGCCGATGATCAATTGGGTCGCGCCGCCACCGTGGGCGCCGCCGCCTCCGCCGTTCGACTACTGGGGCCAGCAGGTGTTCCCGGTGTTCGACCCGGGATTCAACGCGTGGGGCTTCTGGTTCTTCGGCATCTGGATTCCGCTGTAATCATCCGTCGATAGTCGCCGTCTGATTGCTGGGCCTGCCGTCGGTGGCAGGCCCAGCGTCAGCTCGGGAATCGACACAGCAGGCCAGGCGTTGGCCAGATATGAGCGAACGTCCTGTGTTGCAACCCGGTCCTGCGCATCCCATCACCATTACGCCCACGCGCGGGCGCGTCACCGTCACGGTCAACGGCGGCGTGGTTGCCGAATCGACCGAAGCACTCACTTTGCAAGAGTCGAACTACCCCGCGGTGCAATATCTTCCGCTTGCGGATGTCGACCAGTCGGTGCTCACCCGGAGCACGACCGCAAGCTACTGCCCGTACAAGGGCGACGCGGCGTACTACCACGTCGGTGATGTCGAAGACGTCATCTGGACCTACGAACAGCCGTACCCCGCGGTGGCGGAAATCGCGGGCCGGGTCGCGTTCTATCCAGACAAAGCCGAGATCGTGGTGCAGCCCGCCTAACCTGGACCCGTGCCCACTGCCAGCCTGGTCCTGGACGGTCCGGCCGGCCTCGGGCTGACGTTGTCGCCGCTGCGGCGCGGTGGGACCGACCCGACCTTCCGTACCGTCGACGGCGTCATCTGGCGCACCAGCCTGATGCGCACCGGCGGGGTGACCGCGCGGCTCACTTCGTCGCAGCTGAACACCGTCGACTGCGAGGCGTGGGGTGACGGTGCCGCCGAATTCTTGGACCGGTTGCCAGGGTTGGTCGGCGCCGAAGACGACACCACCGGATTCGCGCCCACCGAGCCGACCATTGCCGAGGCCTGGCGGCGGGTTCCCCACCTGCGC
Organism: Mycobacterium sp. FW102-FHT13B02; assembly: GCF_058790275.1. Classification (NCBI taxonomy): domain Bacteria; kingdom Bacillati; phylum Actinomycetota; class Actinomycetes; order Mycobacteriales; family Mycobacteriaceae; genus Mycobacterium; species Mycobacterium sp. FW102-FHT13B02. The sequence goes on along the minus strand of NZ_JBYTCM010000021.1, from coordinate 742 downwards.
TTGTGCCGCACCGGCCGCGTGCTGGCGGCGCTGGTCCCGGCGATCCTCGAACAGCGGGTGCACGGCATCGATGCGTGGAGTGCGTTCCGGAAGCTGACCACGCGGTATGGCGCGCCCCCGCCCGGCCCGGCGCCGGTGGGGATGCGTCTGCCCCCGACGGCCGACGTCTGGCGGCGGGTGCCGTCGTGGGAGTTTCACCGGGCCAATGTGGACCCTGGCCGGGCCCGGACTCTGGTCGGGTGTGCGCAGCGGGCCGACGCACTGGAGCGGCTGACGCCGGATACGGCGACGGCGGCGTTGATGTCGTTGCCGGGTGTCGGGGTGTGGACGGCAGCCGAGACCGTGCAGAAAGCGTTCGGCGACGCCGACGCCCTTTCGGTGGGCGACTACCACCTGGCCAAGATGGTCGGCTGGACCCTGTTGGGCCACCCGATCGACGACGCCGCGATGGTCGAACTGCTGGAACCACTGCGGCCGCACCGGCACCGGGCCGTGCGGCTGCTCGAGGTCAGTGGCCTGGCGCGCAACCCGAGATTCGGTGCGCGCCAGGCGATCCCGAACCTGAAGGAACTCTAGGCGTCGAGTGGCCGACCTCGGGAACTGACGCGATCGAGCTTGGCTTCCCGTGCGGCTCGGCGCGCTCTGGGCCGAGCTAGAGGGACTTTCCGACCAGTGCGGCGAGGTCGGCGATGCGGTTGGAGTAGCCCCATTCGTTGTCGTACCACGAGACGACCTTGGCGTG
>NZ_JBYTCM010000020.1:0-124067 GCF_058790275.1 Mycobacterium sp. FW102-FHT13B02 | reverse complement strand
CCCCCCGGCTTCGCCGTGAGGAGAGCGCCGGCTGGCGCCGGCGTAAGGCATCCCGGCGGCTAGCGCCGCGTCAGTGAGGTTGACAGCTGAGTTATGTTGTGCCCGTTGCTTTTTCGTTGTTACCGAGTTGGCTTCGCTCGGGCTACGCCCTTTGCTCTGCTGTACCGAATTACTTTGCATTTCAACATCTTTCGTGTTGTCACTATTGCGGCTTCGCCGCTATTCACATTTCCTTATGTACCAACAATATTCAACGTTATAAGCGACTCCGTCGCTCATAACATCAATACTACCAACACTTTTCACCAAACCGCAAGCAACAAACCCATACCGCAAACACCTTGCAGCACAACCATATAACACTCCACACCAAAGCGGGCTACGCCCGCACCAAACAACGAGCCACAGCACCACCCCTCAATCCAAACACAACATATCCTGCCAACGACTCTGGGTTAACCCTTTCACCGAAACGGTGTGGGTACCGAGAACTGTCACCCGGTACCCACACCGCTCACTCAACACTCAAGCTGAATCTCCCACTCCTCCAGCGTCAGCGAGCCGTTGTTGCCATCCGACCAGCACAGACAATCCCGGATGTGCTCCGCGCAGTCCTGACAGGACCGGCATTCCTGGCAGTACCCGTTACGGTCGATGGCCGGGCAGGCACACCACAAGCACGGGTCTTCGTACCCCTCCCAGGTCAACGACGCCGCCTGCCCTGGGATGTGCCGCCAGCTCGGGCTTTCCAGGTAGTCACCATTGCTGTGCCATATGCCGGTCACTGAATCCCATCGTCCCGCTTCCTCGTTGACCAGATAGGCACTCTGGCGGTACCGGGGGTCTGTCGTCAAGATCACCAACTTGTTGAACTTGCCGCACCACTCCGACAACGCACGCTGCACACCTGGACGGTCCAGTCGCCGGAACCGCTTGGGTAAAATCTCATCGGCGAACTTGCGTGTATCGGAACGATGGTCGCCTTTCGCCGGGTGCGCCTCGTCCGGCAATATGCCGTTGTGAGCCACCACCGTTCGATGCGAACCACCGACCATGAACGGGTGAACGTTGCCAATGTTCACCCCGCCGTGCGTTGCCCATCGACTGTGAAACAGCGCCGGACCATCTGGGTAACGCTTCCGGGCCTCGACAAACCGCGTCAGCGCCTCGTCTAGGTTCAAGTATCTACCAGTAATGATGTAGCCCCGAGACACAAGCGCAAATCCATGGCCGTCCGGATTATTCAATCCCCCATTACAAAGCCCTTCAAAATCTGCCTGCGTGCCCGGCGGCAAGTAAGAAAGAATACACATAATTTTATTCCTTGAAGTCGTCAGACTGGTAGTCAGAGAGTGATTTCTTCTAGCAAATTCGGGTACTCCCCGTTTTGCGCCCATTCTGTGAAGTGCGGCCACGTCAACGCCCCACCGTGCAGCACGTCCTGCGCATCAAACGAACGGGTATAACGCACGCTCGCGTCGGCAAATTCGATCGCTGCGAAGAATTCGCGCTCGTCCAATGTCGAGGCAAAAAAACGCAGTTCGAACGTTCGGGCATTGTTGCAGTTCACCGCAACATAGCGGTCATCTCGTTCGATGCGCTTCGCTTTGCGGGCCAGTTCACCGGGTTGGGGCTTCCTAAACGACGCCCACTCATCGGACACCCGACGTGCCAAGTCCTCAAGTGCTTCAACGTTGCGATACATGAACAACAGCCACATCATTTGATGCGCCGCGGATTGCTTGCCGTGGCGCTGGAATGCGTTGCGGGACACATGAATATGTAGTCCGTAGTTGCTGTTCACATAGCATTGCGCCTGGCGCAGCTCCCCCAGCATGTCAGCGAACGGATACCGACGCGCATAGGCCAGGGTCATCGGGTGCGTCACGATCTCGACACCATCGATCGACCCGTCTTGCTTCATGTACAGGTGATCTTCGGAAGGATCGAAAGCCTCGACCGCATCGGCGATTTCGCGGCTGTTGCCGCCTACTTCCAGTTCAACGCCTAACAACGGCTCCTGCGGATAATTCCCTTTAGGCTTGTATCGCGCGGGCCGCCATTCGTAGCCGTGCACACGGTGATCGGAATAGTCATCGTCGTCTGAATCTTCATCGCAGCAATATCCGCAACTATCGCAGCACCAATTGTCACAGCACGGGCAATAACTGCCTAACGCTTCTTCTACGGTATCCAGGCAACGGTCGCAGGTATTGGTATCGACAGCTGTTTGAGATGGCATGAAAATGCTCCTTTACGAGCCTCTGAGGCTGACCTGACCGGTCGGCCTTCTGAACTAATTCTACTAATGGCCACCGACAAATTCGCGACGAAATCCCAACTGCCGCAATTAACTTCCACCCTCTCCCCGCCCCTGCTAGGAGGGGAGAGGGTGGACGGAGCGCTCGCCGGTGAGTTCGGAGCCCGTCGCGCCCAAATCTCGCCGACACCTCTCGACGCGGAACTAGTTGCCACTCCCCGTGCTGCGATAGCGGCACAAACGGAAGGGGGAACCACCAGTGAGCAATCGCGGACCGCGGCTCAGCACCAAGGTGATCATCTTGAGGGAGACACAGGCATTCGTTGAGAAACACCACCGCCACCACGGCAGCACAGACGACCTCGTGGGCGCGGTAATCGTCTCTTGGCCCGGGGCCCCGGTTGTTCGGGCGCCGGCGGCGACACCCTGGAAGTGCTACGCACCTGCACGGACGCGACCCGTAATGCCAACTCAGCGCTCTATGGAGCGGTCTAGCCCATCTGCCGGGCACTAGGGCCCGGCGCATCATTACGTACACCCAGGTGCGCGACACAGGGGCCTCACTACGACCCGCTGGCCTCACCCCGATCGCCCGAAGGCGTTTGCACCCGGTTGGGACAGGTTGGGACCGCCCGAGTGCCCGCGTTGATATCATGTATGTCTAGATAGGGTCCGCCGGGCAGGTGCGCCTTAGAGCTCCAAGGATGAGAGGAGACTGCCGCCATGAACGCTTCATCGCCGCAGGGCACGCGTCATCGGGGTCTCGCCATCGACAGCCCTCCGTATCAGCGCTTCGACCTTGTCTCTCGGCGTAAAGCGCTCGGATTGAGCCAGGAGGACCTGGCCTCGGCGTTGGGCATTGACTTGGCCAACTACCGGCGACGAGAAAACGGCGATCGGACCATCGGACCGCACCTGGTCAACGAACTGATGCTCATGGGCTCCTTTGTTACCGCCACAGCCACGCAGATGACCCAGTCCACCCCCGCAGATGGCCTCGTTGTCATCCCCGCCGCCGGCGACCACGAGGCCTTTGAGCGCGAGTATCCGCAGGCCCGCACCAGCCGCGAGAGCGCGGCCTACCCGATGACACTGCAGCACGTTGCCGCGGGCCGGGCCGCTGCGGAACTGAGCCGGCAAGGTCGGCAAGTGGAGGTGCACCGCGATGGTGGCCGGCGAGCGGATTTTCTCGTACGTCGCCTCGCCGTCGGTCTGGTCGAAAGATCTGTGGCGGTGCGACTGTTCGGGGTCAACAAGGACTCATACGGCGCCGCCGAAGCCGGTAAGAAATCGCCGGGCGGAAGCGTACTCGCTGAATACCAGGCGCTCGATGACTTCATCCTCGCCACCGCCGCCAATGTGGAAGTCGTCGAGCGCGCCGGGGTCACTGCCGTGATCACGTTCGCCGATCAACACCAGTTCGAACGGGCCTACCCCCACGCGCGCAGCGGCAAGACGAACGCGCCCTATCCTGTTGCGGTGCACCAAGTCGCCGCCGCCCGCCGCGCCCAGATTCTCGAGTCCAGCGGCCACCAGGTGCGCATCATCGTGCGATAAACACGCGCGGAGAACTTCGCCAGATCACCCGACAATGGCTGTGTCACAAGCAATTACCGGATTGTGGCTACGTCCACTCGCGCAACCTGGGTAGAAACGTAGCGAGCTGATCGTAGAGGCCCGGCCAACCTTTTTGCAGCCAGGCGATGTGCCCATTGGACAACAACGCCGCAGAAATCACCGAGTCGACGCGGATCATGTGTTCCGGCACGCCCAAGCGCGCCATCTTCCCGTACAGCGGGTTGGGCTCGATATTCCGTCCCGCGAGGTAGGTGAAGACCTGCTCGCGGTCCCAGTCCCAGATCGGCCCGTACGTCTGGGTGCCATTGACGCGGCGTACGACGCCCGCGTGGGCGGCGCGCACTTCGGCGCGCGACAGTTCGGGGTGAGCGGCGACAGCGGAGGCAAATTGGCTGCGGTACAGGCGCGTTCGGCCTGCGGATTCATCGCTGCGCACGCCCCACAGCGACCCGGGCCCGAACCGTTCGTGCGCCTGGGCGGCCGGGCGGTTGATCATCACGTCCACCAGGCGCGCGGGCAGGGTGCGGTCGGCGGCGTCATGGTCGAATCCGCCGCCGGCGACCAACATGGTCAGCAGATCCGGTTCAGTCGCAATCGAGTGGAAGTTCAGTTTCCATCGGTCGGTGAGGTCTTGGACGTAGTGAATGGTCTCGGGGAACTGTAATCCGCTGTCGAAGAACACCACTGGCACATGCGGGTCCACTTGACGGGCCAGATCCAGCACGACGGTCGAGTCTTTTCCGCCGGACCAGCTGACGTATCCATCGTGCGCGTCCAGGTGTGCGGCGATGCGGTCCAGCAAGGGCCGATACGCATCGGGGCCCCGGCGCCGAGCGAGAATCGTTCGCAGCGCCTGTCTGTCCAGCCCGGCCGGGGTGCCCGTCATCGCAGATCGGTGACCTCGATGCTCGTGGCACCCGGGAACAGTGCTCGCAAGAATCGGGTTATGTGGTCGATCGCGTCGGGGGTGTGCAGCATGGAGTGGTCGGTGACGGTGCCGTCCCACCAGTGCCATCGGCCTTTCATGAAGTAATCGAACGGGGGTACCCCGATGTCGCCGGCAGTGTGGGTGGCGGCGAAGTTGCGGGCCCCGCAGACGACCATCGACCAGCGGGCGTCTTCGAAGGTGACGGTGCCGTCCGGATCGCCGAAGCCGGCCAGCGCCGGCGGCAGGCCGATGCGGGCGTGGCATTGCGACGGTGGCAGTTTCCCGCCGGCGATACCGCGCAAGCCGCCAAAGCCGCCGGAGCCGGGGTCGAATCGGTTCGGGTGCACGACCCAATGTTCGCCCATTACTGAACCTCCTGCAGCTGCACGATCAGACGATGACCGAACCCATTGGAACCGATGGCATATGGTGCGCCGTCAGCGGCCACGACCCGGGTTCGCATTCCGCGCGGGAGTAAATGGGTGGTGTCTTCAACGGTGTCGCTGCGCCCCAGGTACATCCCTCTGCTGGTGACCAGTTCACAAATGACGTAGCGGTTGTTGTCGTGGCCTGGCGCTTCGTGCAGATTGTGGTGGGCCAAGGTGTATTGATCGAATTCGACGACGGCGCCGGGTGCCAGCGTGGTCGGTAGATCCTTGGCGGTGTTGACGTCGGCGTGCCGGTCGGGCATGCGCACCGACACGTACACCCGGTGAGTGCGGTCGTTGTTGCGCTCGTAGGACTGCACCATCCGGTCCAGGCGTTGCACCGTGGCCCGGTCTGCCTCCTCGAGGTCTTGCACGTTGCCGGCGTGCTTGTGAAGGGCCCAGTTGATGCGCCGCCATTCGCCGGCGTCCTCGTCGGTCAGCATCGTCGCCATCGCGCGACGCTGCGATTCTGGCGCGGTGGTAATGACGCTATTTTTCAACGCGGAACGCTGCTTTCGCTGCCGGCCCGATATCGCCGAGCGGAATTCCCGGTCGGCGGGAAGGCCGGCGCGACGTCGGTCCGATACCACCTGGCTGACATCGCGCGGGGTAGCACGGTCCCGGTCACGGGTAGCGCGCGTCAGTGAGGTGTCGGAGTCGCGCAGGGCGTCGTCGATACGCTGGCTGATCCGCTGAAAGTCTTTGTCATCCAGAGCATCTGGTGGCACGTCCTTGGCCGCTTTGCTGCCCCGTCGCCCGATCAGTCCACCTTCGATGTCGACTACCACCGGCTCGTTGTTCGGGCGGTTAGTCTTGGCACCCACGACAACTCCAGAAACAGTAAAAGGCCGACCAGGGCGACAGGGCGACGCCGGCTGGACCTGGCGCCGACTTCGAAGAGGAAGGCGGTCTCGGGAGGACCGTCGCCGATCGTCCCGAGACCGCCCCATCACCTTCTCCCAGCCCTTGCTGGCATCTCGTGCCGTCCACGATAAACCACCGCAGCCACGCTGCGCGCGCATACCGACGATCATCGCGGCGGCGAGCCGGACTGCATACGAGTTCCCTGGTGGTGGTAGGGAGGTCGGATGGTGGCCATTCCCACGGGCCCGGTCTGCACGTCGGCTACCTCACGTAGGCAGCGCACAGGGACGGCCCGGCCCAGGACGCCTGGCTCGTGCAAATGCCCGGCGTCCCAGGCGTTCACGTCAGGGGTTTCGGTGACCTCCCACTTGGCCACCACACCCTTGCCGACACTGCGACGTTTGCCGATCGATCGCAGATCATCGAGCAAGCCCCGTATCCGGTCGGGGTCACCCACCGCACGCCATGTGACCCTGGCGGCAGGGTGGGTCATCACCGGGATGGTGCGCCGCTGGTAGCGGCCAGACCGGTCATTGATGACATTGCCGGTGGCTCCGCACAGGTCGGTGATGCGTTGCCGGTCGCTGGCGGTCATCAGCCAGGAGATGTCGGGGTCCAGGCCGCGGGGGTGCAGGTCGGCGAAGGTCGCCATCCAATGCCAGTCGTCGTCGGTGCCGCACCGTGCCAGCGGCAAGTCGAGGTCTTCCGGCGGCTGCTCGGGCTGGTATCTGACGTACTCCCCCGCAGCTCGGCGGGCCCATTTATATCGCTGCCACAGCACGTCGGCCAGCAGCGCATCCAGCGGCACTCCCCAGGGCCGGGACAGCACCAGTCCAAGCGGTGTGGTGGCGGTGACCAGAAGCGGGATCATCGACGTTCAGGCAAGCCCTTGCAGGGCCGCAATCGCCTCGCTGCGACGGCTGCCGACGGCGCTGGCCCAGTCGACGTCTGGTCCCGGTGGTTGGTCGTAGTCCTGGTTGACGATCAGGTCGGCGCGGATCCGGCCGTGCCCGGCGGCCGTCCGGCCGCCGAGATGTCCCCGGGTGGCGAATCGTTGGAGGATGGCGTGCACGAATGCGGCCTGAATGTCGGTGGCGTGGCGCAACTCGACGAAGGACTGCAGTCGTGTGCCCGCCGGCAGAGTCTGGAAACCGAATCGACCCAGCGGACTGGTGGCGTCATCCCCACTGGTGTCGTTGTCGAACAGCGGCGCCGCATCGCCGCGGGGCCGATAGTCCGACAGGTGAGTGAAATATTCGGCAGTGCGCGGCAGTTCGTGCACCGTCTCGGGTCGACGCGGCAGGATGTGCGCCGTTTCGGCGGTCACCGGGATGACATCGCCGACGCCCAACAGCCCGGACATGAGCCGTGCTGAGGCCGTTCCGCCGAACACCGCGATCTGGGGCAGCAGTTCTTTGAGCGCACGTTCGCGTTCACTGGTCAACTGGACTGCCGCCTTGGCCAGGCTGCCGCCGTTGGTCAGCAGGTGCGCTGCGGGCAGCGGCAGTTCCTGCTCGTAGTTGAGGACGCCGGCGGTCAGGTCTTCTCCGATACGGCGCAACACTCCGCGCAGCGAGTTCCCTGAAACCATCGGCACTCTGGCGATGCTGTGACCGTCGGCGGCGACGATGCTGACGTGGTTGAACACGGTGGTGATACCGGTGTCGCTGCGAGCGCGACTCGAGCGGTGCACGATCGAGGACATCGCGGTGATGTCCAGGTCCCAGCGGATCGTCAGCAGCGGAGCACCGGCCACCTTAGAGAGCTCCTTTACGTTGTCGGTCAACAGCATCGGCGATGATTTGGGTCCTCATCACCAGGGCCAGCAGATCCGTGTGGAAGATGTCGATCACCTTCGCGCCAGCGGGATCACGCAGCAGCGCAGCTACTTCCCGCCGTCTGTCGTCGTACCGGGGCGATGCGGCTCCCAGTTCGCGGCAGGCGAACGACCACCACGCGTCCAAAGTGGTGGTTTGATAGGCCGCTAGCAGCACCCGTTCGGGCAGGTGCCTATCCCAGTAGTCAGGTAGGTAGTCCTTTACCCAACTGCGGCCCCAGTCGATCGCATAGTGCAGGTGCAATAGCAATCGCTCGGCGGTGTCGGCGGCGGGATCGAGTCGGCCCAGATCTTTGACGACCAGTTCTTGCCACCGCCGCGACGGCGGCAGCGCCTGTACCCCATCGGTTACGGACACCGGCACCACACTATCCGTGTCGGCCGGCCGTCGTGGGCTACCCGCCCCGGCGATCATGCGGCATCGCTGATTTCTCGTGCGGCAAGCCACATCTCGGGAATCACCCGCCAGGGCTCCAGTCCCGACCATGCTGCCACGATGCGCGACCATTGGCCTCGAGTCTGATTCAGCAGCAGCCGCCCTGGTGGCGCTGACCGCGCAAGATCGTTCATCTGCGCCCCTATCTCGTGCCGCAGCCACGACACATCAGCCAGTCGCCGGGCCGCGGCGGCGTTCCAGGGCAAAACGATTCGGTCGATGGCCAGATGTCCCCATTGCGCGGTGGGCAGGACATAGCGCTGTTTGCGTAGCGCTCGGACGGGCAGCACCGCGGCGGTGGACACCGGTAGTGGTCCTGCCGTCAAGGTGGCGGCCAGGCCTCGGCCGTCCGGGTATTCGGTGACAGCCGCCGTGGTGATCACCATGGGCAGCGCGGTGACCGGTTTGCGGCTGTACGCCCACGCGCACGCAACGCACAGTCGCCGAAACCCATACGGCCAAGCGCCGTACCCGGCAAAGTTAGAACTGAAAATGCGCGTCGTGGTCACAGTGGCCGCCTCCGCGCCGCAGCGCCCGCAGATGCCGGGCACCGGCGCCGGGGCGCCACTGATGGACGGGCGCCCAGCCACGATCCACGCGGCGGCCGCCGGATCCGACAGGGTCTGGGAGGTCATCGGGTCAGCCTCCTCGCCGCGCGCTTCTTTCTCGGATTTGGCTTAGCGTCCCGCGGTTGACCTGCGCCCAGGATGGGGTAGACGGTTGTGCGGGCGATTCCCGTCAGGGCGTGGGTGCGATTGACGGCGATGCCCGCCGCATCCGCTTGGCGTACAAGGCCATTGCGCCCCTGGGTTAGCCGCCTGCTGATCGTCGCTACACGCGACGAGTGCCGCATCGGACTGTTCAACGCTGAATTTTGAATTGCAGCGTACGCTAGATATAGCGGCCGATTGTCACCTTGGCCATGATTGACCGACAGCACTGCAGAGCCGAATCGGAGCCGATGGAATGACCAACATCCAAGCACCCCATCCGGAAACGGCGACTGCTCAGCCTTGCAACGCTGGCGCCGCCCGGTTCGCGCGAAACGTTCTAGCCGAGGCCTCCGAAGGCAGCGATGACGCCTTGCTCGCTCAGATGTTGCTGGCCGAGTGCGGCGAATCTCTTTGAATAGTCTCACCTGATAGTTGACTTTCCCTGTGGGATGAAGAATGGACCGTACAGGCCGAGTTTCGTTGGGCCGAAAGGACAGCCACTCGCCGTCTCGCATGTGAGGTCATCGAACGCTTGCAGCGCAACGGCATTGAGCTAGACGCAGATGAATCACAGTTCTCTGCACGAGCGGTCGGGCCGGCATGCATCCTGTCGTCGCGGCATGCCAGTGCGCATCGGTGGCAGCCGCCGACGGCAGCCACCAACGCCGTGGGCCACGCCAGCCGCAGGTGCAGCTTGCCTGCCGCCGACGTGTGGCAGATGGATGCACGGCTACCACGCCGCGAACGCGCTGGTGTGAAGCGTGCCGGTTGCTTCTGCTTCCCGCGCTGGGGGTTCCCACGGTCATGGATGGTCCTTTGTTTCATTGCCGCAGTGATGATTTGGGAGACGCAGTGAAGGTGGAGGATCGATCCAGAGCCGGCTCCGGGGGTTAGGCACGGCTCGGGATCGATCCTGTTCATGGGGTGCTCACCGGTGATTTGACGCTGAGCCTGTCGCGTGTGCAGGCGAGGGTCCGGGTTCCGCGGCCGCATGCTTGCCCGAGCTCGCGTTAGAGGCGGTGGTCTTCGCGCCGGCTGGCGCCGTGGTGGAACCGTCCGCGGTCCTGGCGTGTTTCGCTGACTCCACGGTTTTGCCGTTGTCGGGGCTCTTTGGTCGGGCGTCGCTCGGGTTGGCGGTGCCGGCCGCGGTGTGGTCGCCCTTCGTAGTCGTCGCGGTGCTTCTGACGGGGGCATCATGAGAGGTGATGGGGTTGGCGGCCGAGGACGCCGGCTGCACTGTGCTGTCTTCGGTTGGCGTTGATTTTTTCGGGTCAGCGCTGGGGATCGTCGGCGAGGCGGCGGCCGTTATCGATCCATGGTCGCTAGCGGCGGCCACAGTGGTTACTTCGGTATTGGCCAAGGTCTTGGCCGTGGTCGACGCCGTGCTCAATGGTTTGTTCGTTGGGGTGGATATGGCTGTGCTGGCGGGTGATTCGGTGTCCGTGGCTGCGGTGGCTGAAGTTTTGGCGGTCAGCGTCTTGGTGGGGATGGCCGACGCTGGCGTCGCCGCTGCCGTGCCAAGCACCGCACCGGTAATCGAGGAGCCCGCGTCCAGTACCGCGGCTACCGTGTTTAGTCCGGCCGTCAGGACCGAAGTGGCCACATTGATGGTCGTGATGAGCGTGCCCGCCATCGCCGCCGGCAAGCCGGTGACGATCGGCGGCAAGCCGGCGGCCTGGGCTATACCCGTGGCGATGGTACCTGTGGCGGAGATGAAGGCTGTGAGCATATTGGCACCGGTTTGGGTGAGGTTGGCGCCGGCCTTAAAAGGCACCGAGGCGAGCGAGCTCACGGTTTGGGTCAGCTGCGCACCCGTCGCGATTCCTGCTCCCACAAGGGAACTCAGCGCGGAGGCGTAGCTGGCTGGGCTCAGCGGCCCGGATCCGATTTGCGCGATGGCGTTCTGGATCGCACCGGGTGTGGTTCCATTGCCGATCCACGTCCCCAAGACGGCTTCGGCGCCAGAAGCCAGGCGCGAGAGCACCGTATTGGCCGCGGTCGTCACCGTCGTGGTCAGCCCGTTGATGGCGGCCACACCGATCGTCACTGGCGCGGACACGATTCCTTGGGCCGCCGTGATGACGCCGTCGACGAGCGCGACTCCGGGCACAAGGTTTTCGGCGGCAGCCATCAGGTTCGTGACAAGATTCAACGCGTTGCTGATCTGGGCGGTGACCCCGGTTATGAGGGACCCCGCGCCCGATATGGCGGCGGTGCCTAGATGGGCCACCGCCGAAATGCCCGCGTCGACGAGACCACCAACGATGGTCAGGGGGCTGGTGAGCAGCCCAATGTAGCTGGCAGCGCTCAGGGGGTTGTTGACGACATTGGCGATCGCGAGCGCAGCGGTGCTCAAGGAGCCGGTGAGCGTTGAACTGAGCAGGTTCGTTAGCTGTCCGGTGGTGAGCACGATCGTGCCACTGATGTCTCGCACGGTGCTGGCCAGCGCAGTGAGACCGTTGGTTGACGAGGTGCGCAGCGCGGTCAGGACCTGGGTCAGAACCGCGTTGGTCGAGCTGCTGATCATGCTGTTCCACAGCGAGTTGTTCACCCCTGCGGCGGTGATCAGGGCCTGCTGAAGGGTCTGACCCGGTACGGCAGCCAGCGAGGTCACCGTCGCGGAGGTGCCGCTGAGGTCTGCGTTGAGATTGGCGACAAGGGCATCGATGTCGGCCGGCGAGATAAGCGCTGTTAGATGCACATTCGGCACGGCCACTGTGGGCACAGCGAACTGGTGCGAACCGAAGGTTTGTGCTTCCAACGGGGCCAGAGCGATCATCGTTGTTGCGCTGAGGATCACCGCCGTTTTCAATGGCGAAGCGCCCCGCGCAGTGAGCGCCCCACCTGCGCGGTGCTGCCTGCAGGTGCCCGTGACCGTGAGTTGCTGCACGGGAAGGTTAGTGGGATTGGCGCGGTGGCGGCCGCGCGACTTCTGTGCGGGTGCTGGATCGTTGCACGTGAGGGTGGGGACGGTCATGGGGACTCCATTTTCGGGTGGGTTGGGCCGGTGCTATTCAGACGTGGGCGTGGTGGATGTGGTTGTACGACAAGCGGATATCGGCCGCGTGGAACGCAGTCGATATCGAGGAGCGCCGGCTGCACGCGCTCTGACTGTGGTGGGCGATCGCCGCCGAAGGGCCTGCTGATGAAGGTCGGCCACGCTTATCGCTCGGTCAGCCAGATCGGCGCACTGCGTGCACCGGCCCAGCGATATTTCCGTGTGTATACCGCAGGGGGCGTGATGGCGTGCAACGGCGGCAAGCAACGACGGGTGCACGAAACGTCCGAGGATCAGCGTGCAACTGGTGCGGCCGGGCGCCGCACTGACATCGATGACGTCTTCGTTCATGCCGTCAAGAATGTCGATGAAACCCGTTATCTCCCTTTGAGTTAGGGCGGCGTCCGGGTAGCCATCGGCTATGCGGACGGTCAGTTCTCCGTGGCCGTCTGCGCGCGAGGCCGTGAAACTGAAGATGCGGTCATCAGTGGAGAGCACGGTGGCATCCGCAGGATGCCAGACCGCCGTGCTGGGTTGTTCGGTGTCGAACAACCATCGCAATCCGACGATCAGGACCGGCAGATGCACGGTGACACCTGCGTCGGTGTGACGGGCGCTGGGCGGGGTGGTCATGCGACGTGATCCGTTCAGGAGGCTGGAATGGGGCGCGGATGGCCACATTCGGTGGCTGACGATGGCGCACGGTCTGGCCAGTGCTGCGCAATTCGCTCGGTGGCGCAGGGCGATCGAGCGCACTGCGGGCACACCGGTCCGGTTAACGCTCCCAGCGGTCCGGGGTTACTTACCGGCTGATGCAGCGCGGCGATCGCAGCGAGGCGGATTTCAGCTGCGCGGTTTCTATTTGGAATGACGACTGTCGGAGCGCTGGTGTGTGCGCCGCCCTGTGGCCACTCCCCCAGCAGCAGCGCGGTCGAGCACGGCCATCGACTTCCCGTGCACTCGCCGCAGGTCGGTGCGCCGAGGTCCCGGTCCGGCATCATCGACCTCACGGGCTGATGCAGCGTGGCGATCACTGCTAGCTGCATTTCCTCGACCGTGTCTCCGGCGCTCGAGGTGACGCTCGCTGAATGCTCTTGTGGCCGTGGGATGCCGAATGTCACGGTGGTCACGCTCCCGTTCCTTCTAGGCCCGTCGACGGCTAGCGGTGGACAACAGCGATTCGGCAGCACGAATAATGTTTGCGACTGTGTCGCGGTGAACGCGGGTCTGTGACGCGATGGTGGTTGTCGCTACACCGCGGTCCCACAGCCGTAGAACCTCCGCCGTTTCGTCGACAGATTTGACAGTCACCTTTTCTCGGATGAGGGTTTCGGCGACGTCCACCCACCCGTCTGCGACAACGGGTTCAGGGTCTTCTTTGAGAGCTGCGAGATGAGCGGGTGAGGGTGCGCCGTGGCGGTGAAAGGTGTTGATGTCCTGAATGTTTCCGGGCGGCGTTACCTCGTCGGTGTGGTGTGCGAGTTCACCTTCGAGTGCATTTCCCGCGTCCTCGATCCGTTCGTCAATCGGTTGCTTCGGCGCGAGTTCGGCGACATGGTGCGGTTCTGCGAACGGCATGGAGGGTTCGGACTCGAGCTGGACCGCGCGCCGCGCTCGAGCTGGGTTGGGATGATGCAGTGTGAGCAGGGCCATGGTGGCCTGCGCTATACCGAGGTCGATGACGATTGGCCAAATCCAGGCGATGTCAGGCCGGATTCCTCCGGTGATAGCCAGCGATCGCAGGCTGTCGAAGTTCAGTCGGAACGCCAGGGCGTCGATGGTGATGGCGATCGCGATCGCGATGAGTGCTCGCAATTGGACTAGGGCCGATCTGCCGGCCCGGGCGAGTAGACCGACCCCGTGGGTTGCCAGCAGCATTCCCACCGGTGGTGTCACAGCTATCACGCCGGCCACGCACAACAGGACTACCGACCCACCGCGGGCGTTCAGGAGTGCGTGGGTGACGCTCGCGGCGATCGAGGTGAACGTGGAGAAGACCAGGACGGCCCAGAAGTAGGTTGCGGGGCGCCGCAGAACTGGCAACTCGTCAACAGCTGATGCATGCTCGGCGATCGCGGGCGCAGTGTCGTTGCTGTGGTGGGTTTTCGCCATGGCAACAACGCTTGTCGCCACTCAGAGGGTTTTCAAGAGGACCCCTTGGGCGTCGAAATGGCTCCGACCACCGCATTTAGCAACGGCAGTCGAGCCTGGCCGCCCTGCCCCAGGGTTGTCGCGGATGCTGAGGCCGTTCGGGTATTTCAGCTAGCCGCGGTCTCGGGACATTGGTGACACGTAACGACGCCTAGTCGGGAAGTATTGCCACGTCGAAACCTGCTGGGGTTCGTCCTAGCTTCCCGTCTGCGAATGTCTGCCGGGTGTGCGCCGGCAGACAACGGTAAGTCCATTTCCGCCCTTCATGTTCGATGTCGACGTACACGTTTCCGTCGACTCGGCGGAGTGTGATGTGCCGAGCTTCGTAGTGCCACCACGACAACCCGGCCACTGGCGGCGGAGGGCCGGCCGGCAGAGGCTGCGGCAAGTCCCCAAACTCTCCGTACCGGCACCGGTAGCGCCCGACGACCTCCCGGCCATTTGGTGGATCAAGGATGACGACCTCGGTCGTAGCGTCGTCACATTTCGGCGACGCGCACGGATACGACGGGCAACGCATGCACTTCCATTGCTTCGACGTCACGGCGTAACCAATCTCATGAGACAACACAGCCAGCCTTCAGGTCGGGTCCTGGTTCTGGCACGGTGGCAGTGCCACCCGGCTATTGGGTACTGGTCCCGGACGCGTCGTAGGCGTCAACGATGGAGCGTGGCATACGACCTCGTGCTGGCACGGTTAATCCGTTGTTTCGTGCCCACACTCGTATGTGATGCATGTCGTGGCGCTGCCGTGCCGGTTCTTTTGTCGGTTTACTGCAGTCTTTGCCGGAGATACGACGGGCCTTGGCGATCCATTGCCCGACGCTAGCGCGCAGGTCGTGGTCATCGACGAGATCGATTTCGTATTCGACGCCGTCGAGGCCGAATGATGTTGTGGTTGCGCCCGATTCACCCGTGATGTCGTCGACAAGTTCGACGGTGATCTCTTTTGCCATCAGGTTTCCTCGAGTCGGTCGGTTGGCGGGGCGGGGGCCTCAATGCGGCGAGCTGGGGCGCCGTTGCCGTCGCGGTTGTGGTCGTGCCGCCCGGTGCCGTTAGTTTCGGTGGGGGCGGACTGCTCGTCTGCTGCCCGGTGACGGCCGTTGGCCGGCGCTCCGTGGGGGGCGGGAGCAGTAGCGCCTGGTCCTTGCCGCGAGTCTCGGGTGAATGCCGCTGACCAATCCCTCAGGCCGCCTTCCAGTTTCGCCGATTGCTGCGGCGATATCGACGGTTGGGCTTGGCGTGGGTCAGGTACCGGTGGGCGTGGCCGTGGAGCGCCTGGGAACGGTGGCCGACTCGGTTGCGGTGGCCGGGGTGCCACGGGACCGGGCTGTTGCGGCCAAATCGGCGGCGTGCCAGCGCCGGGCGGGGGAACCAGTGCAGGCCGTGGTGGAGGCGCTCCGGCAGGGCGGGCCGCCGGCGACGCGTTTGGGCTTGATTGGGGCGGCCGAATGGGCGGGGCCGGGACCGGTTTGGTTAGGCCTCGTCCGTCGAAGTGCGCAGGTGCTGCGGTGGCGTTGGGCCGCTGGGCTCGTGGCGCTTGTAGGACGGGCCTCTGCGGTACCTGGGGTGGGCGACCCGGGGCGAGTTGATAGACGGCAGCGGTCTTCGTGGCGGCCTGCGCGCTCCGCGACGTTGTAGTCGGGGGTGTGGCGCCGAGGATGCGCCGCTCTTCATGAGCGGCCGGGCACCGCACAGTGGCGCTGAGCCCTGTGCTGGTCCGGAGCGTGAATCCCAATTGCTCATCGGTGTCGACGAGTTCAATGTCGGCGTCGCACGAAACGTCATTGGTGAGGATGGTGACCTTGGGTAGACCGTCCGGCCAATCTTTGTCGGTGTCGATCACCAGTACGGTCTCGGGGTCCAGGCCGGCCGGCCCGAATTCCTCGTGCCAATGGGTCGCGGTACCGGTATTAACTGAAGCCTCGTCCTCGTCCTCGTCCTCGACCTCGTCGTTGTCGTTGGCGGACCATGCCGATGGGAAGTCAGTGAGCAACGCTGCTGAGACGGCGAGTGACACAATGGGTTTCCACTTCTCAGGTTCGTCGCTGATGATCATCATCGGACGTCCTGTGGTGCTGGCGCGAAGGGCAATTTGTCGCAGCAATATCGCAGATTCGCACAGGACGGTGACCGCGCCTGCCAAGGGCAGGTGTACCGAGGTGTGATCGCGTGGGTCTCCGATCGATCCCACCAGCGGCCCAGCCGGACCGAAGGGAAGGATGGGGTCCGCCGAGCCCAAGGTCGCGGAAGGGAGCTTCGTTTCGGCCGGCAAGTAGCCGACCCGAAACTGCCGCCACATGGGCGCTTGCTGCCCGTACAGCGGCCCGAGCCGCGACACCGGCGGTGACGATGTCTGCGCCTCGGTGCGGTAGCGAACGAGGGCGGCGATGTTGATCGATCCCGCGGCGTCGGGCGTTAGGCGCACTAGGCTCGTTACTGTTTTCGATTGCGGCCATGTCCACCATTGCGGTGCATCCTCGGCGATGTGCGCTGGGTCGGCGTAGTAAACCCCCGTGTAAGTACTGAGGCTCTCCAAATAAGACCAGTGGTCGGCCCGAGGCGCATCAGCATGCAACAGTTCGTTGACCGAATCAATGCTGTCCGCGTCGGCCGGGCGCGCATCAGTTCCCGCGCTGGCCAAAGCGTCAGCAATCCGCAGGCATGTTGCGCCGGCAATCTTTTCGGCTGCGCGTCCGTCTCCGCCGCGGCGGTCGATCGCAGCGAGGTTGTCATGCAGGCCGATCCTGACCACGATCCAGCTGCGACGTTCTGCGGGGGCGACGGTGGGTCCGGTGATCTGTTGATACAGATCAGCGAAGCCACCGGTCGCCCGAAACCCGACGCTGAGCAGGTCTATTGACTCGACCGCGACGTCAAGCACTTCGGTGGCGAACGCCGACAAGTCGGCGACGCTGAGGACATTCACCGTGCGTTCGTCGGCATCGGTGACCACGGTGGGTGCCAGCGGATCGCTATGCAGCTCGATCATCGTCACCAGATGGTCGTTCTCGGAGACCACGCCAACGACTGTTTCCCCGATGACAACATCCACCGCCGGCGGCACTGGCACCATCACGTTGCCGCGGCGATGGCGACGCCATGACCACCACGTCACCGCCCAGTGCGTCATCGCAATGTGGTAGACGGTGCTGAACAAGACCAGCGCCAACACAATTGGCGGACCGATGACCAACGCGATGTTTATCCGCCCGTAGGTGACGGACGTCCACGCCATCGCAGCGAGGATCGCCAGCACCCATCGCGCCACGGTGGTGCGCAGCCCAAACATGGGCGGCTTCGTGAAGCCGCGCTTGCCGACTTGACTTCCGGCAGTGATAGACCGGCTACTCATGAGCGGGTCTTTCGACGCAAAGCGGCCCGCAAGCCGACGGCCAGCAGCACCACGGCGCCCATCCCCAACGCCACCTCGGTCCCGATCCGGCGGGGCCCATAGTCTGGTGCCGGTGGCGGCGGGGCGGGATGGACAATGGAATTCACTGGCCGCGCCGGCGCTGGGTCGGCAACATTCCACGTCAGTGCAGCCAGCGGATCCACTACGCCCCATCCCACCACGGGGTCCGGGGTGGTGGGGCCGGCGTGGGCGGTGGCTTTGATCCGATTCATCACCTGATAGGCGTTCAGTTCCGGATACTTCTGCCGTACGAGCGCCGCGACGCCGGAAACATAAGCGGCCGAGTAGGAGTCCCCGTAGATCGGCACGAGCACTTGGTCTTGGCCGGGCATTCCATTGACCAGATGGCCATCGGGGTAATTACCGACGCTGGCAATGGTCTCGCCAGGTGCGGCCACGTCCACCCACGGACCTTGCAAAGTCGTGGTCGACGGCGCTCCGTCATTGGTTACCGATCCGACCGAAAGAACGTCGTCGGCCCACCAAGATGGTGACGAGACGGTGACCACATTCGCCCACGACGACCGGTCATTGCCCGGGGGTGGCGGGTTCTGCCGGCAGTCACCGCCAGTGTTGCCGGCCGCCGCCACCACCACCACGTTGCGTTCGGCTACGGCCCAGTGCAGCGCCGCCCCCACGCCTCGGTCATCTGCGTGCCGAACGGCTTTCATGCACGAGACCATCGAGATATTGATGACCTGCGCACCCAGATTGACCGCGTGCACAATCGCACGGGCCATGGCCCGCAAGTCGATACCGGTCTCGGTGTCGTTGGGATCATCACTCTGTGTCGGCTTGTCAAGCATGTAGTGCGCAGAAGACTGACGAATGCTGATCAACGTCGCATCCGGCGCCACACCCACGAAACCATCACCCGGGACCGGGGCCGCCCCGATCAGACCGGCGACCAGGGTGCCGTGAGCATCACAGTCAGCCAGTCCGTCACCGTCAGTCACGTAGTCCCCGCCGGGCCGCAATCCACGCAGGCGAGGATTCGCAGTGACCCCCGTGTCGATTACGGCCACGGTGATGCCTGCACCGGTAGCGAAAGCCCTTGAAGCATCGAGGTTCAATAGCTTCCACGCTGGTTGCGGGTCGGCAAAATTCGAGCCAGGCAGCACTCCCGGTGTCTGGCAGTCGACCGTTTGACGCATCGGTTGTTCGGGCCCCACGGTGTCCGCCGGAACCGCTGCGGTGTCGATCACCGGCGGAACCACAGCTCCGGCGACTAACTCACCAGAACCGACAGCAGCTAGGAACGTCACGGCGATGACGACAACAAACCGGCGACTCCACCGCAGGATCACCGCGCTCACCCTCCAATCCGCAGATCGCGCAGCACTCCGAAAACGCCGGTGACCCACGCGGAAAGTACGAACACAGTGATCGTTGAAAGCATGTAGACGATCTCGACGGCTCTGGCGACTCGCGGGTTCACTCCCCTGGGGGTCACAACAACCGCCGCCACGACCAGAAGCCCTACCGCGGCCGCCAGGACACCGACTACGACAATCGGTGCCCATCCGCTGTGCCAAACCAACAGCATTCGGGCCGCGGATCCAACGATAACTATGGCCACAGCCGAGAACATCCAATTCGCTTGCAGCGCATTGGACATTGTGCGTCCCCAGTGAGTCAACACGATGGCCACGCAGACCACGATCCCCACTTCGATCCGATGGTGGTAGGAGCTTGGAGCCATCGTGAAGACCGTCGCCAGCGCAATAGTCAGCGACGACGCGACTACGAACGCGGTCGTGAGTTGCACAGCCCGCTCGGATCGCGCCCGCACAGTCGCGAGTTCCTCGCCGGTGAGCTCACCTTCGACTTCGATCTCTTCGCCATCTGCGGGCACTTTAGGAAGCGTGATCTGCGCGATCGCGGAAGCAAGATTCGACGCGTTGTACGACCAGACCAGACCCACAAGCAGCACTCCCGCCGCGATCGCCGATGGCTGAAGACCGGTGTACTCGGCGACCGCACACACAGCAGAGACGGACGCGGCTAGGGACGCGACGGCACCGATCAAAGCCATGTGCCGGCCTGTGATCAGCAACGCACACATCGCGGCCACAGCCACACCCACTGCAGCCACCATGATGTGTGCAATGCCCGGCGAGCCCGTACGTAGGGAGACCGGAATCAATTGCCCCACAACGGTCGCCGACGCAACCCAGATGATTGCCCATGCGCTGGCGGCATCATCGGCGTGGTAGCGCGTCGCCGCCGACCAGGTGCCCACAAGAGCAGCCACCGCACCCAGTGCCCCAGCGAGGACCCACCACCATGAGTAGTGGCTGGCCGTCCACATCCACCACTGCGCAACGCACAGCCCGACACCGCCCACCGCGAGTGCTGCCAATCCGGCTTTGCGCGCGGCGGCTGCGTCGAACGGCCGGCCCGCTTCGGCGGCAGCGCGCGCTGCGGCATCGATGACGTCCTCGATGACGGGTCGGTACCGCTCCGTGGACAGCACCGCTGTCAGTTCGAGGATTGCGCCGTCGCGGACCCCCGCGTCGTGGAGTGGTTGCTCCGGCTTCATCGGCAGACCGGTGTGCGACAGTGTCCATTCGCCGCCGGTCGGGGCGACGATGTTCTGATCGTGAGACAACTGGTCAACTACATCGCCGATGTATTCCCGTATCGGCAATTCTGTGGGCAGCACAAGGTCTTTCTGCTTATTGCCGTAGCTCACAGCGACCCGCGAGAGCATTGCCGAGTTGGTCGACACCATCTGTTACCTCCTGCCTGCCGTGGGGTGCTTTACCTGGTGCCGCCGCGTGGCATCGGTTGGCGGTGTGCGTGGTGCGGCTGAAGGTACTCATGCCCCCGGCTGCCCGGCAGCGCGGCGCCCTCGATTGCCGACTGATGCGTGACCTCAGCGTGGCTGTCCGTAGGTCTGGGGTACATGTCCGACAACGCTGACGCGATCTGCAGGTAGGTCCGGCGTGCCTTCTTCGACACCAGCTTGAGGTTGATCGCGCGCCCTTCGTGGATGTGCCGGTCGAACCGGGTAACGAAGATGCGATGCGGCGGGACCTTCAACGAGAACTGTTCCACTACCCTGTCCACCACGACATTGGGCTTGCCGGGCCCGGTGTGGTTGATGATCAAGACAGTGTTCTCCAGCAACGTGTGGAAACCATTGCTACGCAACCACTTCAACGTCTCGTCCGTCTCCTCCAAGGCGTCGATCGAGGCATTGGTCACTACGACAAGAGCGTGCGACTGCCTCATGACACTGCCCACCAGTTCCGACTTGAGGTCGGTTCCGCAGTCCATCAGCACTACCGAGTAGTGATCCCGCAGAATGCCGATCGCAGTCTCGAAGTCGTCCTGTTCGACGACGGCATTTGTGCTGGCGTACTCGGGCTGTCCAAGTACTTCCAGTCGCGAATAGGTGTCATACGAGGTGTGCGCCCGGACGTCGAGGTATCTTTCCACCCCCGGGTCGTTGATCAAGTCGATGATGCTCATGGGCGTCTCGCGGCCATGACGTTCGGCGAGGTTTCCCGAGTCATTGTCCAGATCAACGGCAATGACGCGGTCGCCGCGTTCGTGGGCAATCACCGATCCGATCGACTTGGTCGACACAGTTTTGCCCACCCCGCCTTTCAGACCGAGGACCGCGACAGAAAATGTTGATCGAACCGTTCGAACAACATTGCTCTTCAATTCGATTTCATATCGCTCGTCTTTGCCTGGGCCGAGGTTGATTCGGGTGCAGGTATAAAGCCATTTTCGCCAGCCACGCTCGGCGGGTTCGTGCATCCGGCGTGCATCGGTCTTGTCGAGGACGACCTGGGGTGGTCTCTGATCGTCCTGCCGACCGCCGGTTGCAGCACCATACTGCTGACCGTTCGCGTAGTACGCCGGCGCGAGAGCCTGCCGGCCAGGATGCTGTGCACCAGAGGAGTTCTGCTGAGGAACCGGTGCCGGTGCCGCAGCGACGGGAGCCGGATTGTGGCCCAACGCCTGCGCTGGACTCTGGCTCATCGTCTGCGCCGGATTTCGGCTCATCGCCTGCGCTTGCGCAAGCATGTCGTCCCATTGTTCGCGCGGGCGAATCGCGGTTAGTTCTTCGTCCAGGATCGGGCGTGGCGGTGGACTTGAGGGGAGGGGCGCCGACGGCATCGGATGGGCGCCCGTGGATTCGGGGCTTTGAGAAAATGCGCCGCGATACGGGTCTGGATCGTTGCTCATAATTTTTACCGTAACACTCTTTTGGTCGTATTTACACGGGCACAAAATCGTTCAAAAAATATAGCGGCACGGGCGGTTATACCCGTGCCGCTATATTTATCGAAAGTTCGGATCAGCCGAACGACGAAGCGTTGATCTGCTCTTGGTGCTGCGAGTGATTGGTCGCTTCCTCAACGGCGTTGATGTAGGAGACGATTGCCTGCTGGAACTCCTGGCCGTGCTGGTTCAGCGTGCGCTGCTCGGTGGCCCACATGTCCGAAGCATCACCCTGCCAGGTGGCGGCCCCTTTACCCAGCGAGGCGTCCAGCGCCTCGTTCTGGCCCTCGATCTGCGCTGCCTGGCCGCGCAGAGTCTGGATGGTGGCGTGGATGACGGCGTAATCCCAAGTCTGTTGGCTCATTGCGTTTTTCCTTTTGCTCGTGGGTGTCAGGGGTGGTGGTCAGAAAGCCGTCGCGCCGCTGGAGGCCACGCTGCTGGCACCGTCGCTGTCGACGCTGATGTAGCCGCCGGCAGAGGTGCCAACCCGCTCGGAGATGCTCTGCAGCTGGTTGGCCAGGAGAACACCCTTCTCGTTCAGCTCCGCGGCCTTGGCGGCTGTCGCGTTGTAGGTGTCGCCCTCGAACGACCCTTGCATGGCGTTCACCTCGTCGAGGAACGCGGTGATGGTGTGGTGCTCGTTGGTGGCCTCGGTGCCGATCTCATCGGCAACGGCCTTCTGGACCGCGGTGTCGGTTGCCATTCTCTGCATTTGGGACTCACTCCTTATTTGTGTGCCGTACAACTGGTTGTTCTGTTGCGGGTCAGCTTGATCCGCGTCCATCCGCCTCTGGGTCAAACCTCTTACGAGGTCCGCGCCGGAGACGGTCGCGACGCGGTGGCTTAGATAGGATCACGTCTCAGTACCAGCCAAAACGATCTCCGCGGCATTCGCAAGAGGACCGCTGGCACACCCCCTTCCCATTCACCCGCGCGGATGCTCGTCATTCGTCGAACACCTCGAAACCCAAGCTGGCCACGACCGGTTTCTCGTGTGCCACAGGTTCTGACACCGTGATCGTCGACCCTTCTGCTCGAGCATGCATTCCAGACATCGGGCCCATCACTCCCGTCCCGCTGCCGACGGCGCTCGACCCAGCGGCGGGCACCGCAGTTGTGCGTGTGACCTGCTCAGCCCCGGCTGCCGGCGCCGGCTGGGACCAGCCCGCTGGGGCCCGTAAAGCGCTAGCGCCACCAGAATTCGCCGAGGACAACAATCCGGCCCCGCCATAGCCGCCACCTGAGGAGCCAACGGCGCTCGTACCGTAGGCACCCAGTTGATCGACGTTTCCGAAGTGGCTGACAAGTGAAGCAGGAGTGATGTTCTGGTTGGCCAGATCGCCTTGACCCATTCCCTGGAACAACTGCGTAATCTGCTGCAACGGCTGGGTAGCGGACTGCATCAACTGTTGCGGCACCTGGCCAACCTGCTGCCCCATCTGACCAACCTGTTGCGGAACCTGCTGAACCATTTGCATGGCCATCTGGGGCGCTTGAGCCATCTGGGAGGCGTCCTGCGTTGCCTGCTGTCCCGCCTGCTCGCTCGCCTGCGAACCGGCCAGATTACTTGCAGTGGCAGCCAATTGCGCTACCTCTTGGGTTTGGCCCCGCACGGCGCCCTCGGTGCCGGCGACCTGAAGTTCCGCCAAGATAGCGTCCCGAGCCATCGACTGCGGCAACTGCGCAGCTGTCGCTGCCAGGATCGCCGCCAGACCACCTTCGGGCGCCCCCGGTGCCGCCATGACGCTGGGCGCCGGCGAGAACGGCGGGAATGCCGTGTTCACGCCAGTGGACGCCAGATACGCGTCCATCGCCCCCGCAGCCCGGTTCCACAACACCACCAGGTATTCGAACTCATTGACGCCGATCGGAACAGTGTTCACGCCAAGGAAGTTCGTCGCCTGAAGTGTGGCGTGGGTGGTGTGGTTGGCCGCGATCTCGCCGAGTGAGGGCGTTTCAGCGACGGCCAATCCGTAGGTGGTGCCTTGGGCTGCAGCTAAACCAGAACGCGCTTCGGCCATGGCGATAACCGAGGCCATCCAGGCCAGGTACGGCTCGAACGCCGCCTGGGCCCGGGTCGCTGTCATGCCCTGCCAGGTCGCCGCGACGATGCTGATCTCTGCGCGCAGAGCCGTCATCGCCGCAGTGAATTCGTCTGCGACCGCCTGCCATCCGGCGGTCGCAGACAGATACGGTTCATCGCCGGCTCCTGCGATCAACCGCCCGGTGTTGGCTTCCGGCGGCAACCCATGCCATTCCATTGGTAGCTACTGCCTCTCGACCTAGGATTCGGCCGATTAGAGAATCGTCGCGGCGCCGGCCGCGTCGACCGCGTCGTAGGCGAGCGCAACCGAGTTCAACCCTTCGGCGGCCAACGCGAGCATCGCTGTGCCCTCGCTGGAAATCGCCTCGAATTCGGCTCCCTCGGCGTTGAATGCTGTCGACGCCAACGCCGATACAGTGTCGACCCCTGACGGCGGCAGCGCGCCGACGATGGGCATCGCCGCGGCGGTGGTGGCGGTCTGCTGTCCGGTCACCCCAGTGACGGCAGCGCCGCCAGCGTGCAGTGCATCTGACATGACTTGTAGTGGTTCCATTGTCCTTTTCCCCTTCGACGTGTGGTCTTTTCGCGTAGCGCTGTAGGCTCACCGACGCTCCTTTACAGGACCGTCTATATGCACTTATCCAGGTCTGCTGCACCGGCTCGGCGGGCGGGCTGTCTACTTCGACAGCTCCTCGAGCGCGGGCACCACAGGCGTTTGGATCACCTCGCTTTCGCTACCTGTAATAAGCAAGCCCCGCCCCGGTGGGCGCGGGTCTAGCCGCACGCCCATGATCGGACCTTCGTTTCGAAGAGCGTCCATAACTAGTGTGGACCCGCCTGCGTCATAATTCAGCTTGGGAAGAGAACCGCCCTGACCAAGAAGCCTGTTGGCCATACCCGCCTTGCAGCCGAGCACCGAGTGAATACCCAGCAGGGGGGCGTTGCCCCAGTAGGGCGCTAACGGCGCGAACGCCGCGGGGGCCGCGTTCGCGACCATGACATAGTCATCGACGAATAGGAAGATTTCCGGGCCTGACCACCACGACCGGTTTCGTCGCTGCTCTTTGGTTTCGCTTCCCGTGGGAGCACGTCCGGCTAGCGAATTGGCGATCTCGACCATGGCGGCCGTCAACTCACCTGGCGTCCTGAGCAAGCCACTGCGCGAGACCTTCGTCGCGACCTGTTTAGGCACACCAGGATTAGTGCTGATGTCGTATTCCGGGTTGGGCTTGAACTGCTCGCCCTCCCACTTCAGCACGTACCGCTCGTCCACCGCGTCAATCATCGTGGTGCCCTTGAGATCAACCACGATGAACTTCACCTCGTCGGGACCGAACCGGTCGACTAGAGATTGCATCATCGACACCATCAGGTGGGTCTTACCGCAATCATTGTTCCCGAACACCGTTAGGTGGCGGCCCGTCATGAAGTCGAACGGCACAGTCATGAGGTCCTTTTCGTAGAGGCCGATCGGAACCGTCCACTTCGATCCCCGCCACGGCTCAGGCAAGGCGAGTTCGGACGCCGTCACTCGTGGCGGCAGCACACGCAGCTGGCGTGCGGCCACATCGCCCCATTGGTTGTTGACGGCCGAGATCGCTGCGGCCAGACCTGCTTCATCGACCGCCTCGACTTCATCGAATCGGGGTGCCCCGATCATGATGTGCATGTTTGTGGCGATGTCCAGGGCGCGGCCTGGCACGGCCGGGACGGCCTCGGCAAGTTTCTTGGCTCCCGACGCGGTCAACGAAGGCTCGTTCAATTTGAACTCGATCCGGGCGTTGAAAGCCTGATTCATCTTGCTGCCTAGGGTCGAGAACACCTGCAGGGCAACAATCACATGCACACCGACGGCCTTGCCGTTCTTGACCAAATCCGCGATCGCCGGCACCAGCGCCTCGTGGCCCTCTTTGAACTGGTCGAACCCGTCGACCAGGAGCAGCACGTCACCCATGCCGTCATCGGGCGCTGTCCCATCCAAAATCCTGTCACGATAACTGTCCATGGACTGAATTTTGTACTCGCGGAACAGCTCTGAACGTTTCGTGACGACCTCGTTGACTTCTGCAATCACGCGTGACACCGCATCGGTATCCATGCGGGCCGCCACACCACCGACGTGGGGCAGCCCCTCCAGAGCCATCAGCTTGCCACCAGCGCCGAAGTCGAGGCCGAAAATCTGCAACTGTTTCGGGCTGTTGAGTCGCGACGCTGCCAACGCGATCGACTGCAGCGCAACGGACTTACCCGAACCGGGCCGTCCCACTAGGACTAGGTTGCCGCCGGCCAAGTCCACCGTGAACACGTGCTGTGCGGAATGGAAAGGATCGTCCAGCAAGCCAATCGGGAAGGTCAGCACGGCTTTGTCGCCTGAGGTCAGTGCACTGCGCTCCAGCAAGTGCCCGAGCGGTTTCGGCGCCAGCAGCGGCGGTAGCCACAGCTTCCGGCACGGTGCGCCCTTGCCCTTGAGCTGGTCGAGCACCACCGAGCGCGTATCGGGGGCTTCGTCGATCTCCTGCTGGGTGCGTTCGACCGTCACAGGCTCGTCAGGCTTGTCGTCGTCAGCGGAGGTGTCCACACCAGGAATCGGCACTGCGTGCACGCCGAACGGGGCTACGCTCGAAGCTGCGCCGTCACGGACCGTCTCTCTGGCCAAGGTCACTTCGTCCGGCGGAAAATAGGGCTCTTCTGGGTCGGGCGCCTTGAAGAATTTCGGGTCGCCGCCGCCAACTTTCAGATATCCCTCGCCCGGTTTTTCCAAGTAGTAGGCATCTTTGGTCTCGATGACCGCGGCGGATTCTTGGCCGCTGGCGGTCTTCATCGCGATCTTCCAACCGCAGTTGGACAACAACTGCCCGAGACTCACACCGGTCAGTGACTGTGTCGCCAGCAGCAGTTGCACGCGGTCCGAACGGCCCATGCGACCGAGGTGCTCAAAGGTTTCACGGAACTCTGGATGGTCTTTCAGCAGGGCGGTGAACTCATCGACGACGACCAGCAACGTCGGGAACGGCGGTATGTCGGCGCCTTTTTGGCGGGCTTTCAGGTAGGTCCGAGCATCCTTGAACTTCTTGCCCGTGGTAGCCGTGCCCATGGTGCTGCGCAGTCGCTGACGGTGTTCGACTTCGCCGCGCAGCACCGCATCGAGCCGGTCAATCATGTCTTGGGAACCAAGGTTGGAGATGATCTCCACGGTGGCGTTGAGGTCGTCGAACCCGTCGAAGGTGGCTTCGCCCTTGTAGTCGACATAGATCACATTGAGTTGCTCGGGCGTGTGGCGAGAGTTCAACCCCATTAGCAGGTTGTTCAGCAGCGACGATTTCCCGGAACCTGTAGTGCCCAGGACCATTCCGTGCGATCCGTTGCCTTGTTCGGCGACGTCGCGGATCAACAGCGACATCAGCCCACCGTCCTTGTCCCAGCCGATAGGCACGCGCATCGCATCGGGGTCGCCTTCACGCATGTCCGGTCGCCACTTGCTGGTCCCCATCGTGCCCACGTCCGCGATGCCGTGCATCGAGGCCCATGAACGCTGCACATGCTCCGTGCCGCGTGCGGTGGCGATCTGTTTGTCCGTACTGGCTCGCCACCGAGCCAGCCGCCGCGCGATGTGACGCGCCTGCAACGGCCCGACCGTGTCGAGCCGACTCACCCAGTACCGCAGGTTGTCCTCTGCAGAATTGCGTCGTTTGCGCGCAGTGCCGTCGGTGTTGACCTCCACGCGGGCACCGATGACTTCCAGACCGTCTTCGTCGGGGCCGCCGATACGGAGCACTGTGACGGCTTCTTTGCCTTCACCGGGGATGGTGCGTCCGGCTCCATCGGCAACCACGATCAGCCAGGGTTTGTTGCCGGTGTATTTGTCATCGGGCGTGAAATCGCCGCGCTCCGCCAGTAGCGAAGCGAGCGCGGCGCCGGCCTGCTCCGGGGTGTACACCATCCGTTCGGTGCCCAGGGCGTCCCGTCGGGTCGAATGCTGGTTGTGCGGAAGCCATTTGATCCAGTCCCACACCTCTGGGCGTTCTGTGACCACCGCCATCAACACGAGGTTGGGCGGATGCAATACCGCCAACCCCAGCAGCATGGAACGAACAAGTCCTTCGATATCCCCGTCGCCGAAAAATTGCACGCTGCGGTGCGTTTTGAGGTCGATGACCACCGGGAGGTCCTCGACCGAGCGGTGGGCACGATAGAACCGTTCGCCGAAGACTCGTCCGATCGGTTCGAGCGAGCCTTCGGGGGCGGCATCAGCCATCCGCATTCCGCCTCCGAGCCTCTGCCGGGCTAGGCCCACACGCGGCGCTAGGAAGTATGTCGGGTCTTCACCGGGTCGGGACCGTTCCCAAGTCCGTGGGCCACCCACCATCGCGGCCAGCGTCTCTGGGGGCGGGGCGAAGTACGCCAAGTAGTCGTATTGGGCGGTCGCCCGGTTGTGGACCTTGGCACGCAGATTGGACAGCATCTCCAGGTACTTGCGGCGCAGGGCGTTGATCTCGGCGGTCCGGGGGCCGCCGCTAGACCCATTGCCGCCGAGCATGCCGCCCGCCGACGCGAGGAACATCAGGGGGAACATCAGCATCATGGGCGATGTCACCTTGCGGATGCCGGAGGTCAAGAAGATCCCGATCATGCCCACGACGGCCACCGCCATCAGAATCGGTGCGATCCTTTGGAACTTGTTCGGCGGCACAACCTCTTTGACCTCGGGCGGCGCTGGAACTTCGGTCTCGACATTGACGTCTTTGGCCGACGGCGCTTCCGGCGCGCGGTTCGGCGGAATCCACGGCTGAATGCTCACTTCGTCCCGCTCCCTGCGTTGAGGGCCACCGCCAAGGGCGACTCTGCGATCGTGTCTTGTTTGACGAGGGCTGCCTCTTTGGACAGTCCCGGACCGGTGGCAAGGATCGACAGGACCGACCACGGTGCCGGAATGGGCGATTGCAGTCCTAGTGCATTGGCGGCCGGGGCGGCGCCCTTGGTGCCGTCGTTGTCAATCAGCCCGTACCTCACGCCAGCATCGGAGACCCACCATTTGGTTTCCGCGGCCGGCGAACGGGGGTCCGATCCTGTTGTTTGGGCGAAGAATCCCGACCCTGGCGGGGCATACATCGACAGACCGGGCCGCGACACCAGATCGTGGCGCCACATGATGCGCTGCTCGTCGTTGAGCGGCAGGCCGGGAAGGAACTCCAGAGCCGATGTCGCTTGCTGATCACCGGAGTTTTTGACCCACTGCCAGCAGGTGACTGGAGCCGTCAAGGATGCCGCTGAGTGAAGCGGTCTATCCGGAAACGCTGAGGTGTCGATGCCGGGGTTGGCCGCGGGCAGCTTCGCGACCACATCTTGCGACAAGGTCGGAGCGACGTTCGCGCCGAAGGTATTGGTATTGCGGATCACTGAGGCCATCACCTCGGTGATCTGCTGAACACCGTCAGGAAGCACCACATACCAGCTCACCGAGGATGCCTGGGGGACACGAAGAACCGAGCCAATCACCACCCCGGGTGCCACCGGGTATGCCGGAGGGGCACCCGCGCCGGGAATCACTGGCGAGGTGATGGGTCGGCCCGCCGGAATGGCATTGAATAGGGCCTCGCTGATGACGTCGATGGTGGGAAATCGTTGCAGCCCAAGACCAAGAACCAGCGCCGTATCCTCGATATTGATCCGGTGGCGAGCATCGTTGTTCAGTAGCCAGGTGACCTGATCGGGGCCTTGGACTATCCTCGCCGCGCTCGGGTCGCCGGTGAGCTTCTGCTGCTGACCCCCGGCGATCACCGCGGTGTGTGTCGAGGGCTCAGCTGTTCCAGGGTGGTCGATGACATCGCAGACGCTCCAGCGCGAATTGGTTTCTGTCGGCTGAAAGACCTGCGATGGAGCCCCGGCGATGCCGACCAGAGACCCTCGTGGCATGTTTTGCACTTCTTGGGGCTTGACCGCTTCTGGCTTGTCGGGACTACCGGTAATCAGCTGTGCTGAAACAAGATTCAGCACTGGGTACAGTTTGTCGTCGATCTTGACGAACAGCTGGGAGGAGTCACGGGCTTGCACGATGCGCGAGGTGTCGCGCAAGCCTTGAGGTTTGAAGTACGCCAAAACCACGCAGGCCAGGCATACCAGCGCGATGGCGGCCACACCCAGCATTTGGCCTAGCGCCGTGCTTCGCGCAGGGTCGTGACGCATCGTGGTGTCGTACCGCGTGAGCGCGTGGTTCAGGCGGGCGACAAGGAATTTGTAGCCACTGACCTGAAGCTTGGACGTCGGAATGAAAGGCATCAGTTCACCTGCCCCAGAACTGTACTCAGGTCAAGTCCACCGACTACCGGCTCAGCGGCGAGCACCTCGCGCAGTGCCGCCGCCATATCCGGCGGACGTATTGTCATCACGGCGGTTTCGTCGAACTCAGCCGCGGAGAACTCCCCGTCGAGGCGCCGGTCGCGGCAATCGGCAGCCCGCTCAACAACAGTCCGGATGAATCGGCCGTTGCCAACGCTGTCGATCATGTTCTTGCGGACGGATGTGGCCATCAGCACCCTCGAACACGCCGACCGTAGGGCAGCCATCGCACTGCCGTCGACGTTCTCCAAGCCATAGGTCGCCAGGGACGCCGTCAACGCCACCAGATCAGCTACCGCAGCGTCGGTGTTGTCATCGACCGTCCGAGACGACAAGTGCGCGCACACCGATCGCAGGACCCTCGAGCTGGCGTCGTCGATGATGTCGTCACGGCCGGCGGCCAGTGCGTGGGCGATCTGGACGAGCTCGTCGGGTGTGTAGGTGCTAAACCGCATGCGATACGCGAAGCGGCTCCTCAGCCCTTCGTTGACCGCCAGCAGTTGGTCGATATCCGTCTCATAGCCGGCGATGATGACGACCAGTCTGTGCCGCTCGTTTTCGATGCGGGCCAACAGCGTGTCGATTGCAGCCTTGCCGAACGCATCGGCATTGGAGCCCTTGTTCTCCGGGCTGATCAGCGTATAGGCCTCGTCAAGGAACAGCACCCCGTTCAGCGCCCTGTTGATCGCCGCGTTGGTATTGGCCTCGGATTCGCCTAGGTGTTGTCCGAGCAGGCTCTTGGCGTTGACTTCTTCGACGTGGTCCGTTTCGACGATGCCCAGTCCGCAAAGGATTTTGGCGACCACGCGCGCAATCGTCGTCTTACCGGTCCCGGGCGGCCCGGTGAACACCATGTGGTTGGAACTGCTCGGCGTTTTTAGACCCATTTCGCGCCGTTTAGCGGCCATCCGGGTCCGGGACCGGTAGGTCTCAACTTGTTCTTTGAGGTCCTTCATGCCGATCTGCGCGTCCAATTCGGCCGTTGCTTCGGCAAGCACATCGGCTCGCTTCACGTCGCGGCGTTGGTTGGCAACATCTTCCGCGCTCGGGCCGGTGGCCGGATCCCACGGATCCGTGCGCTGACCGATCGCCTCTACGGTCGTGACCTGCAGTCGCACACTGGGATCGGCCAGAGCCGCCGATACCTCTGCAGACGGCGCGTGGTCGAGGACCTGTCGCATCTGAGCAACGGCACGGTCTTCTTTGCCATGCTCACGGTCGATCATCGCCAAGAACCAGCGTGCTGCGTGCACCGCATCAGGCAGTTGCTCTTGCTCGGTGACCGCGCGTAAATGGGTCTCTGCGTCGTCGAATTTGCCGAGCCTGGCATGCGAAATGCCCACTGCCAGCTCGGCAGCGGTCTTCAAGGCAGCATCACGCGAATACAGTCGCTGGTTGGCGTTGACGCAGTCGATGACGTCGGGCCACCGCTCGGCGCGGTAGAAGATCGCGGCTTTGACCCACTCGGTGACACCAGTGGGTTCGGCTTCACGGAGGGTGTCGAGCGCTTCGGCGTAGTCCGGCGGGGTGGCAGTCGCAAGCGTCTGAGCCAGTGCCGCCGCGAGCGCTGACTGGTCGTAGATCGGCTGTTCGAGGCCAACGATCCCCATACCGATATCGAATTTGGCCCACAAGCTGGCGGGGTTGATTCCCGCCCTGGTGGCGGTCTGGTGCATCTGGCCCCTGCTGCGCCACGCCTTGTAGAGCGTGCCGGATGACTTGTCTCCGCACAGGATTCGGCCCAGCCACGCATCGCACATGGACGGGTCCTGGTCCGTGGCGACCGTGAAGTAGTTCAGCGCTTGCTCGGTGTCGGCGTGGCCGCCGTCAATGAGGCCCAGCGCGGCGATCCCTGCCCGAAAGTTATCTGCAGCGGGGCTCATTACTGGTACCTCCGGGCGAATTCTTTCGCCTGTAGTTCGGTGTATTCCTCGGGGGTGGGGAGTTTTTGGACACGGCGATAGAAGCGATCCATGGGCGTGGTGTCTCTGCCTTGCGCGGCAAGAGAATCCAGCGAGAACAGGCGCAGATTCATCCGGTATTTGGCACGGGCCAGCTGGGCCAGTGCCACGATCTCATCGGCCAAGGCTTCATCGCCGGCGCGCAGCGCATCCTCTTCCAGCATGATCGCGCTTACCCGGCCGCGACCGTCGCAGGCGGCCCCAACTAGTCCCTCCGGGCTATACACCGGAAACTGTTGGCGGTAGAACTCTTCAATGTCCGGCACCGCGTTGTCAGTCACGCTGTCACTTCCCCATCTTGGTCCTTGTTCCATTCACCCGTGGTGAGCATGGAGCAGATTGCGACGAGCTCGTCTTGGCCGGGGCTGACGGTCAATCCGCGACGGGCATAGTGCAAGGCCAGGTCGGGCTGATCGACGTTCCGGGCAGCCAGTTCCCGGCAGGTCTGGGCTACCAGGTCCGCCATCGGGGCGACGTGATCGCTGGCCCAGGGGGGAACCTGCGTTCCAAACAGTGGGCCTGTGATCAGATCGGCTGCGGCTTTGAGCTTTTCAGTCTCGGCCGTGCTGGGGTCGATGGTGACCGATCGGGTAAAGCGGCTCCAGTCCGAGTTGATGTCGATGCAGTACCCCTCGTCGGTGGCGACTGGCTGTAGGCCGCGCCGACGAATTTTGCTCATCGCGACATGGAAGCTCTTCTGACGGTCGACCCCTGCGCCGTAGAGCATTTCACACAGTTCGGCGGTGGGGATGGGCTGATTGAAGGCGATCGCGCCCACAATCTGCTGCTGCATTGGCTGCAGAGCTGCGCCCTCGGCATCAACGACCGAGAATCGACCGAACACCGTCATCGTTCCGGTTGCCTCGACCGGGGCATCCTGGCCTTCCTTTTGTTGTGCCACAGCTGTTTGAGGGCCAGGTGAACCATCGATCACGGAAACGCTTGACTCGCAAGCGGCCTCGGTATCTGAGTGTTCGACACCAACGGGCTGTTCAGCCTCAGGGTCGTACTGGTCGAGATCACCGTCGTCAACGCCGCCGAGTCGCAGGGGACGCACCGGCCAGCTGGTCCCCTCGGCCAGCACATCCACCCAGCCCGGCACCTGGCCGTCCACGATTGGGTCGGCGACCACGATCGTGGCATCGGGGCTCTCGGTCAGGCGCACCCCTGCCAGGGAGGCTTCGTCGGCATCCTGGTCCTGAATTTGTGCCTGCAACAACCAGTTTCCGATCAGCGCTGCGCGATCGTGACATGTCACGCCGATCTCATCAATGGCTAGCGCGTTAATCGCGACAATTTCCCGTTCCCCGACTCCGACTACGACCAGTACGGGATCAGCGGAGGAATCACGCAGTTTGGGCTCCTGCCCCAACGGAGCTCGCATCCACCCAACCGCATCGTCTGCCTCCCACGGGGCCGGTAGGGCGCCCGGCGGCGTTGAGAATTTCACGTGAATCCACGAAGGATCGACACAGACGATGACCGCTCGAGCTGAGGTGAGAGAGTGCACGCCGCCGAGGAGCCTGCGGACGCTGCCGGTCAGGCAGTCGGTGATGAGTTCTGCAGGAGTAACGATGGCGTTCACGCCCGAATCTCCTCGTCGTCATCGACCCACTCGTCGTCCTCGTCGCTAGCGTGTTCCTGCTGTTCCTTCTCGACGGCCTCCCATAGATTCAGCTCGGGTGCCGCCTTGCTCGCCGCTTCGCGGCGCCGATCATCAAGGACCGCATAGCATTCGCTGAGTCCGGACATGACCAGTTGCTCCACCTCGTGGGCGTTGTAGCGGTCAACGACACCCTCTCCGAGGTACAGGCTTTTCAACTCACCCCAGCCATCAACTTCGGGCATCACATCGGGTTCGTTCGGCGCGGCGCGGCGCACCCGCAGATCGTCGAATGCGGCCCGCTCGACAGCTTCCAGGGCTTGGCTCAGTTGTTGACTGCGTGCCAGGAACTTTTCCACTTCGGGATGAAAAGCCACTCGCCCCCCTACTTTTCCGTGGGCCGCACGCGTTTGCGTTGCCCGGCAATCGGTTCACTGACTTCGACGGTGTCTTTGACCAACTGCTCGTCGGGAAACCACTCCTGGTTACGGTCAATCTCTTTGCCTTCGGCGCCCTTATTGCCGTGGGGCATCATCCCCATCGGCATCATGGACCCGCCGCCACCGGTGGCGGCACGCGGCACAGAGCCTGTGGGCACAGCACCAGTCGATGCCGGCGGGGCGGGCGCCGGAGGAGCTAGCTGCTCGGGCAGGCTGGCCGGCAACGTGCGGCCACTGTCGCCACCACCGCCAGCACCACCGCCACCACCGAGACCGTCCAGCCCGTCACCGGAGCCCAACTTGCTCAACGGGTTTCGAGGCGATCCACCTGAGCCCCCAGACGGCATACCACCACCAAGCCCGCCGCCGAGCTGACTGGCCATCTGGGACGCCTGCTGGCCCACCTGTTGCACCTGCTGTCCGACCTGCCCGAACGATTGCCCCAGCGCGCCGGCTAGCTGAGAAGGAATGCTCATCATCGTCTGCAAGATGGACTGCATCGATTGACCAGTCGCTTGCCCGGACTGGCTTGCGGGATCGCTCGATCCATCACCAGAGAGGGGATCATCAGCTGCCCCAAAGTCTTTGGCTGCCTTATCGGGAAGGTGGTCACCATCGCCACTGATCTTTGGCGAATCGCCCGGATGGTCAGCCTCTTTGGCGCCGCCCGCACCCTGACCGTAAGTGGTCATCGTCTTGGCCGACTTGGTCTTCATCTTGACCAGTTCGCCTTCGAGCCGGGTCGCATCTGCAGCCGCACCAACGTCACCAGCACTGGCCCGTGACGCCGCTTGCACAAACTTCTGCTGGGTCTCCCGATACGTCTGAGCGCGTGGGTGATCGGCGACCGCGGTACTCCAGTGGCTTGCCACCTCGCGCGCTGTATCGGCATGCGCACCGGCGGCCGCAGCCGAGGTTTCCATCCACTGGCCGAAGTTCTGCAACCGAGCACTAAGGTTTGTGGACGTCTGACCTTCCCAGGACGCAGGCAGGCTTCCGGCCAGCTGCTGGATACCGTGTGCTGATTGAGACAAACCCTGCGCTGCAACGTCCCAACTCGCGGCGTGGGCATGCAGACCGGATTCCCCGGCACCAGCATTCAGCGCGTCATCGACCACATCCGGCGCACCGGGAACGGTAGCCAGAGCAGCAAGGACGTCAATCGGCACGTCAGGGATGTCCACAGCGGGCGGGTCAGGGATTCCGCTAAGAGCGCTGACCGCGGCAGCCGCCGGCGATCCGCTGCCACCGACGAGGGCAGCACCGTCAGCGTCCATCTCGATGTAGCGTTGCAGGGCAGTCACGGCGGCGTTTCCACCTGTAATCAGACGTGAAATACCACCTGCCAGTTGCGAACTGAGCTTCGCCGCGTTCGTAGCGACGCGGTTGGCCGCCGTGATCGACACAGGATCGATGCCAGCCGGCTCAGGAGGCATGATCGCTGCCGGAGCGCTCAGTGCGGCCGCCGCTTCCATCAACGCCGCCACGATACGCGGGCCGGCGTCAGCGGGATCAACACGAAGCTCACTCACCTACGCTGCACCGCCCGAGGCCCGAACGCTCTCTGCCCCACTGGAGTCGGCATCGTCGTGGCGTTTGGCAGCGGCCAACAGCTTGGTGCCGAACGCCCCGTGGTGATCACTTGCGCTGCCGGCCCGGTCGTTCAAACCATCGAAGTGATCGCGCAAGGCTGCGCCCACCGGGGCGGCGACGGGACCCTGGCACCGAAGAATCTCTTCCTCGGCCTCCTCCATCCACTGCCCACAGGCCCGCTGGTATTCAGCCCATTCCGCAGCATTAACGGCACTACCGTCTGCGGCGGTTCGCACTGAATCGGTATCGACGAAAAGACGCTCTGAGCTCATGCGGTAATGATCATTCAGCCGCGAGGGGGTTTTCAACAGGTGCTCCGCCGGCGAAACCGCTGTTTCGTAGGCAGCGTCGAATACGGGCTCGGTCCTCACAGAACTATCGTGCCGCGCGCCGCCGCCACCAGCCGACACGTGTTTGCATGCAGCCCGCCCCGCCGACCAAGGGTGCCCGCCCCACGACAGACGCGCTGGACCGTCGGCAGGTTCGTTGGGCCGCACCTGCGCTATTGCAACGGCGCATGGTGCCTCGTCGCGCTCCGAATCGGTGGTCGGTGCGATCGTCACCGCCTGCAATGGCCCGGGCATCGTCCCACGGCCGCGCGGACGATCGCCTGCACCCAGTGGGTTACCGAGAGTAGAGCGCTGCCCCTCGCAGAATCTGATTTGTTGGCTTCTCATTCGGGCGATCGACCGCCTACGGTGGGTGAACGGCCGACGCCAAGAATCTTCGGCTTCCGGCCCCGAGAACGACGTACGCAACGGCTTGCCGATCCGATCCGGCACGGGTGCCGAATTCGTGAACGCACGACCGACGCCGGCGCCAAAGACGGCCGGGAGAGCGACGAGCACATCGCGTTCGCACACGATTACGTGGTCAGGGGTGGGGTCCCTGTCCAACCACGAAGTGCTCTCCCCGCACACGACGGCGCGGAACGGGGCCTCGGGCGCAGACAGAGTGATTTGCACGAGGTAAATCGCTTCCACCGAGACAGTCCCACTGCCTTCGCGCGTGATGAGCATGGAGCGCCTCGCTAACACTGGGAAGCTTCGTTGACTAATCGCAGGTCCACTGCTTGACCACCCGCACCCCAGGTGCGCGCAGACGGCGGATGGTCCACCACCCCCCTTAAACCCCACCTAGACCAGGCTTCCGCAAACAAGATGGCCGTGCCCCAGCCCGTACCGTTTGACCACATCGGATAATCAAGCAGCGTCATCGAAACACAATTGACTCGTATTGTCTAGCCATACAGGCCCCTTCAAGTCCGGCGATCCCGACCGACGGGAGCCACGCTGAATTCATGAACGCGCGGCCAAAGCATGTCGGACTCTTTAGGGGCGAGACCGTAGCTGGAAGCGGCAGCATCAACCGCCCAGAGAGCGCGGCGACGAGGCCCGCGCCACCGCCGAAGCCGAATCTGGCGGTGGCGACCCGATCAGCCAAAACTCCCACAGCGAAAGACATCTCCCGGATGCCGTGAACCACCCCAACACCAGACCACGGCCCGGGACCCCCAAGCGTGGCCAGGTATGCGGGACCGGTAGTTGCGCCGACCGGGTCGGCAATGGAGGGCAATTTATGCAACTTCCACTCGCAGCTACATGCCCTTGATATTCTCCAGCGCCACCAGCGATGCGCCGCGCGCGTTCGCCCCTCCTCGGGCGATAGGTTTGCCTTCTGGGACAAGCGCCTGCAACCCGGGCGAGCCGGATTGGGTTTCAGCGGGTGATGATCCGCATTGTGACCTGCGGACCAAGCGCCCCCGAACGTCAGCCTTCAATCGCATCGCCGCTTCCTCCCCTTACCGCGCACTGCTTGCCCACCCCGCAATGAGTGCCAGCCGGCAGCACTATTCAATCCCCCACAGCAGACAATTCCGATACAGAAGTACAAGGATGCAAGTATTCTGCATTGTCTACGATGTCATTGTATTTTGGCACGGGTTAGTTGTATTGTCTAGCCGCATGAGGACCGTGATCTACGAGGAGCCATCGGTACCCGTCGAGGTGTCAAGCCTCGACAAGATCCTCGCCGCATCGACGGTCGTGTTCGCCGACCACGGCAGCGAAGGCATGACCTATCGCCGCGTCAAAGATGCCGCGGGGGTGTCAACCGGGCTGGTGCAGCACTACTTCCCAACGAAGAAGCACCTGCTGGATGCCACCAACCAGCACGTCTTGAAGCAGATCAGCGCCATCCTCGAAGTGCCTGACACTCACGACCTGGACATGCTCACGGAAGCCGGCAACAAGCTGGTCAACATTTTCGTCGAGCAACCACACCTGATGAACTTCATCAGCCGCTCTCTCATCGAACGCGGTCAGGTTGGCCGTGTCATGTTCAGGTGGTTCTACGAACTGTCCGACGCACAAGGCGACTGGTTTGCAGAACGAGGCATGCTTCCCGACGGGATCGACCGAGTGTGGGCAGCCCTGAACCCAGTCATTTTGCGAGTCGGGGCGTTCATCCTGGCCGACCACATCGATGAGATGCTGCCCGCACCGTTCAAGACTCCCGAACAGATTCACCGGTGGGAAGCCGCAGTCAGCAGCCTCATCCGCAACGGCCAACTCAACGACCAAGCGCCCGGCGCACATACCGAATGACGTCGGCGGCAGCGCCGGTTGATGTCGTGGGGTCATCGACCGGCGCTCCCGCAACGCACGCCCGCAAGTCCGACCGGTCTCGAAATCCGACCGGTCTCGCTAACGCAACTTCATCCGCGCAGGGACGGGACCGCCAGCCACGAGAGTGAACGGCATTCAGTGCAATTTTCTTCGCTAACGTAGTGATGTGTTCGGTCCCCACAGCACCCTTGGCGAGCTCATTGCAGATGCGGCTCAAAAGTTGCACTCCGTTAATACGGAGGGAGTTGACGATCTCAGCAAACAAGTACTGACTGACATCGGCAGATTTCTCGGGCTTGACGCAGCATTTCTCTGGCACAACAAACACAACGTCGGGGCGACAAGGCTAATTGCCCAATGGCCGGCCCGGAGATACGCGGCAACCCCCGACCCAGCGTTCACCGAAGACCTCGACGAACCGACCACGCTCAGACTGACCGCACAATCCGAGGAGTTTCACGCACGGATCACCCCTGACACGCCATCGCCCGCCATTATCTCTATTGCAGCAGCGCCGCTAATTCTGCCGGGCGGCGACGCAGTCGGCACCTTGGAACTAATCAGGTACGGCGACTACGAATGGCCAGCAACGGAACTCGATGCACTAAGGACAATCGCCAACGTCTTCGCACACGTCAAATTGCGCACCGACCATGAACAAGAAATGACGCGCCTGAGCGAGCAGGACAGCCTAACCGGCTTATGGAATCGTAGGAAGCTAATCCAACATCTTGAATTCCGCCTGTCAGGCAATGCTTCAGAGTCAGTCGCCATCCTCTACATCAGCCCAGACCGACTGCGCACCGTCAACGCTGTCCTCGGCCATGCGGCAGGAGACCAGCTCATGACACAGCTCAGCGCGCAACTGCGCGCACAGATAGGCGACAGCGGGTTCATCTCCCGGCCTGGAGACGCTGAGATCGCCGTGGTTCTAGCAGGCACCACCAGCCCACAGAGCGCTGAGGCGTTCGCTCATCAGTTACGCGAACAGCTGCGCGGGCGAATCCTCATCGGATCGGAACATATCCGCTCCAGCATCAGCATCGCGGTAGCTGTCGGGCTCCCCAGGGAACATTCAGCATCAGATCTCCTGAGCCATGCAGATCATGCTTTGTCGTCGATCAGAGCTGCCGGCGGCAATCACATTGCGATGTTCAGTGACAATCTAGCCGAGACGTTCGACTTAATTGCCGACATCGAATTCAACCTGCACCGGGCCGTCGAAGACGACGAACTGGTCCTCTACTTCCAGCCTGAAGCCGATTTACACAGCGGAGCGATCGTCGCCCTCGAATCACAGGTGCAGTGGAACCACCCGACCCGCGGACCGCTTTCTCCCGAACAGTTCATGCCCGTCGCCGAAGCCACGAACCAAGCGGCGACATTGGGGCGCCACATTCTTTGGCTCTGCTGCCGGCAACTACACCAGTGGCGCCAAAGGACGCTCGCCCATAACCTACTCATGCGAATCAAACTTTCACCCGCACAGGTGCTTACAGAGAATTTCGTCACCTACCTCATTAAGACGCTTGATCACTTCCAGCTACCTGCCCACGCACTGTCACTGGAGTTTCCCGAAAGCGACCTGTTCTACGATTCCTCAGTGAGCGCAACGCTCCGCAATCTCAAGGCGACGGGTATAGGCCTGACGTTAGCCGACTTCGGAACCGGCTATAGCTCCCTGGTCGGGCTGAAATCTTTACCGTTCGACACACTCAAAATCGACGAATCATTTGTTCAAAACCTCCCGGACGATGAAGGTAACGCCGCAATCGTCGCATCGATCTTTGCCCTGGGCGAGGCCTTCGAACTGGACCTGGTCGCCAGTGGTCTGCGACACCGCGCCGACGCGGAAGTACTAGCAGGGCTTGGATGCAAACAAGCCCAAGGTCCGTTTGTCTCTGCACCCCTCGACATCAACGCTGCGACAACCCTGCTCGAGAAGTCGCCGGTTCCCCGCGTCACGCTGGGCAGTTAGGTTCGTTCGACCACGTAGGTTCGTTAGACCACGCCACTCAAGGTCCTCTGATGCGCACGGCGTCGGCGTTTAGGTTGCGACCGCTGTGCGCCTGTCGATCACGCTCAGCGTTTGCCTTGGCACGCAGCGGGTGCGGTACTAGGCAGCGTTGCAGGCGTTCCGGCGAGCCAGGGGCACCGCCCCCGGCTGAGCTACGGCGATCAGGTCCGGACAGGTGCCCGGAATTAGGGCAACCCCAAAGGGTCAGGCGGTGTGGTGGCTTTCCAGCCACCGTCTATCGCCGGACGAGACGCCGGCGAGCCATCAACGGAAAGATGGCTGCCGAAGAACTCGAGCATGCGCCGCCAGGCGTCCTCGGCCTCGCCCGGCGAGTAACTAGCTCCCACAGCGCGCTCGATAAAGCGAATCGGGCCCGTGAACTGCCAGTCATTGATGAAGCCATGGCCAACGTCCGGATACTCGTGGACGTCTCGTGGCACATTGCCCTTAGCGAGAGCAGCATCGAGGCGCGCTGCGCTACCGCGGCGCGCAATGAGGTCGCGTGCGCCGTAGCTGGCCACGACCGGGCAGGCTTTCCTCAACGCGCCCAGATCCTTGGGCAGGACCCCGTAGTTTGACGCGCAGGCATCAAAGAGCCCTCCAACCGACAGCTGAAGGGCGAGCTGGCCACCCATACAAAAACCGAGCAGTCCTATTTTCCCGGTACAGCGCTCGTCTGCGAGCAGGAAGTCCCGCGCGGCAACCAGCGGGGCGTAACCAGTGCCGATTCCGGCGCTGGCGGCACGCAACGTGGAGATCAGGCACCGGATTCTTAGGCCTCCGGCGTAGAGCGCGGGCGCCAACGCCATATAGCCGTTCTCGGCCAGTCGGTCCGCGGTGCGGCGCAGGTCTGCAGTCATGCCCAAGACGTCTTGGACGACTACAACCGCGGGCCATCTCCCCCCGTCTCGCGGAACAGCGAGGTAGGCCGGCGCCCCGCTGACACTGCCATGAGGATATGTAACGAAGCTCATTGATCGGCACCCTCGCTGTCACAATCGTTGTGAGGAGCCAAAGCAACAAGATGTGTGCAAATTGAGCTCCAATGCGCCTGTATTTCGATACAGGTTAGCGCTATTGTCGTAGCCATGGAAGGTCGAAGCGTCTTCGGGCTCGCGCTGCCAGAGCGCGAGCCCTCCACCGAAGAAAAGCTCATCGCGGCCGCTTTACAGATCTTCGCAGAACAGGGTATCGCGGTCACATCACTTCGGGCGGTCGCCGACTTTGCTGGTGTGTCCCCGGGAGCCCTTCAGCATCACTTTCCGACCAAAGCCGCCCTGGTGAAGGCGGTCGACACGCACGTCCTCCGAATCATCGCCGAGAACCTCGAACCGGCCGTGCAGCAGGCCGAGTACACCACAATCACGGCCGGCCGGAGCATCGTCGAACTCATAGCCAATCACCCAACAGCCATGGATTACCTCAAGCGGGTCCTAGTTGAAGGCGACGCCGACGGCGGGGTCGGCCAAGTGATCTTCGACGGGCTCGCAAAGATCAGCGAAGACCAAGGGCGGAAGTTCCAGGAACAGGGACTGATGCGCGACGATATCGATTTCCTCTGGTCATTCCTGAACCC
Organism: Mycobacterium sp. FW102-FHT13B02; assembly: GCF_058790275.1. NCBI lineage: Bacteria > Bacillati > Actinomycetota > Actinomycetes > Mycobacteriales > Mycobacteriaceae > Mycobacterium > Mycobacterium sp. FW102-FHT13B02. Next base: position 82,023 of record NZ_JBYTCM010000020.1, on the reverse strand, counting down.
GCTCGTCCTTCGCGTCGGCGCCATCATTCTGCGCCGGCATATCGAGCGATTCTTACCCGGGCATTTCTATGATCGAGAGCAACTCGAACGATGGGACTCGTCCGTCACAAATCTGCTGCAGCACGGTGCGCTCATTCATCACGAGTAGCATTCCAGTCCCTGCCCTACAGGACGTGTGCCCGCGCACCGATCGACCGGCACGCGGGCACCAGTCCCGCCACACGCTCACCCCGCCGGCGCCAGCACCACCGCGGAATTCTGCCCACCCATGCCCAGGGACGTCTTCAGAGTGAGACCGCCGTCGATGGGCGTCGGCCCATCCAGCAGCCGATGATGGCCGTCGGCAACCACCGGCGGTGCAGGGATCATCCCGTACTCGTAACCCATCGCTGCGGCAGCGATTTCAACCGCCGCGGCGGCGCCCTGGCAGTGCCCGACCAGCGGCTTGACCGAGTACAGGCCGGGCCGCCCGCCAAACATCTCGTCGACCAGGGCGGCTTCGGCGGCGTCGCACTGCGCGGTGCCGGGGCCGTGCGCGTTCAAGTAGGCCACCTCCTCGGCCGCGACGCCGGCGGTGTCCAAAGCGGTGCGCACGCATTCGTCTACCTGCACGCGGGACGGATCGACCGACGTGACGTGATAGGCATCGTGTGTCATCGCCCCGCCCCGCATCGACGCGTACGCACGGGTCGGACGGCCGGTCAACACGAACGCCACCGCGGCCTCGCCCACAGAGAACCCGCGGCTACCTTCTTGGAAGGGCCGGCACGCCTCCAGCGGCTCGGTATCGGTCACGGCCACCCCGAGCTTGACGAAGTGCTCCACATTCTCCGGGGTCAGGGACAGGTCGGTGGCCAAGAACAGCACATCGTCGACCATGCCGGCGTCCAGCCACATCTTCGCGGTGATCATGCCGGCGTTCCCCGACGCGCACATCGCGGATACGTTCATCGCTGGGCCGTGGAACCCGTGCTCTTGCATCACCATCGACACCGGCGTCGACGGCATCAGCGCGAGATAGTCACGAACTCGGCGTTGGCCGCCATCGACCAGGTAGAACTCGCGCCACGTCTCGATTTCGGGCAGCACCAGGGCATGCAGCAGCCCCACCCGGCGGCCTGGTGTCCAGCCCCTGGCTTGGGCGTCGGTGATGGCTTCGCGGGCAACCGCGCGCATCGCCCGGGCCGATCGGGTCGGCCCATCCTCGGAATCGCCGCCGTCGGGGACCCGTGCCAGCCAGCCTGCGTCCTGGCCGCCTGGTCCGTACCCTGGATACAATGCGGCTGCGGGTTTGCCGCTCATCAAGCCGGACCACAGGCGTTTGCGTCCCCACCCGTAGCCAGTGGCCGCTCCGATGCCTGCGATGTCCATTACGTTTGTCATATTTGTCTCCTTCTCACATTGCGTTGACCCTGATGCAGATATGTTGCTATCGAATTCGCCAGAAGGCACTACCTCCCGTAGACGTGGGCAGCTTGCTGTCCGTCCACAGGAAAAGTGCCTGTTGCGAGGGTGTCGTTATCGGGGGGAATCTGAATAGTGAACGCCGGGGAGGACCGTGACAGACAGCAGCCCGACCGTGGAACCGGTCGCCCTTGATCCGGACGGTGTGCGGTTCCGGGTCCTGGTAGATCACAGCCCTGACGCAATTTGTGTGCATGAGGCCGGCCGGGTGGTCTATCTCAATCCGGCGGGCGTGCGTTGGATCGCCGCCGAATCCGCCGAGCAGCTGATTGGGCATCCGATCACCGAATTCGTTCACGCGGATTCTGTGCCGGGGATGCTGGCCCGGTTGGCGACGCTGCGCGAGCTGGGCGATGCGACCGAACCAGCTGAAGCCGCGCTGCTCCGCTTCGACGGCAAAATCCTCGACGTCGAGATCATCTCGATCCTCACCACCTGGGAGGGCCGGCCCGCCCATCAGGTGGTGTTCCGGGACATCACCGCGCAGAAAGCGGCCCAGGCTACCCTGCGGTACCAGGCAGCGCTGGTCGAGCATGTGTCCGACGCGATCATCGGCACCGCCGCCGACGGGACCGTGACCGCCTGGAACCCGGCCGCCGAGACCATCTATCAGCGGCCGGCGGAACTGACGCTGGGGCTGCCGATCGCCGCCGCGGTCGGAGCCGCCCTGAACCCCGCGGCGATCGTCGCCGCCGGCGGCGTACACAACACGACGCACCACACCGCGGAAGGACGGGCCCTGGCGATTCGGGTGTCCGCCGCGGCCATGGAGTCCGGCTATGTGCTGGTCTGCTCGGACCGAACCGCGCTGCGTCGGGCCGAACAGCACTTCCAGACGGTCGTCGAATCCCTGCACCGCGGCGTGATGGTGATCGACCCGCTCGGCCGCATCGAGTCGGCCAACCCCGCGGCGCTACGCATCCTGGGCTGCCCCGGCGATCTGTCCAGCTCCGTCGATCTGGCTGACTTTTTCCCCGGGCACGGCCCGGATGGGCAGCTGCGCCTCGAAGCAGAGCAGCCGGTCGCGATCACCCGGCGTACCGGTCGGTCGGTGAACGATGAGCTGCTGTTCATCGACGACAGCGACGGGCGCCGGATCTGGCTGTCGGTCAGTACCTGCCTGCTCGACCCCGCGGACCGCGAAGGCTCAGGGGTGCTGCTGTCCTTCGAAGATGTCACAGCACAGCACCTGGCCAGCGAGCGGCTGCGCCACGACGCCACCCACGACACCCTCACCGACCTGCCGAACCGGGCCTGGATCACTGATCAAATCACCGGATCGCTTGCCGGAATCGGCTCCCCACCGCTGGCGGCTGTGATCTTCATAGACCTCGACCAACTCAAAGAGGTCAACGACACTCTCGGCCACCACGCAGGCGACGCAGTGATTCGCATCTGCGCCAAACGCTTCACCGAGGTGCTGCGCGCACGGGACACCGTCGCACGCATCGGTGGCGACGAGTTCCTCATCCTGATCGGTGCGCCGGCCACCGTCGATGACCTCGAACAGATCGCCCGTCGCCTCCATACCACCCTGGCCGACCCCATCCGGGTCGATAACCGCCTCGTCCACGCCAGCGCCAGCATCGGCATCGCGGCGACGGCGCCAGGCGAGACCCGGGACGCCGCTGAGATTCTGCGGCACGCTGATAGCGCGATGTACCAAGCGAAAACCAGCGGCCGCGGCCAGACCCGATTCTGGACCGCGGAGAACGATCTGGCGGTCTGACCGCCACGATTCTCGTGCGCCCCGCGGTCCACTACCTAGATCCAAAGACGCGACCGCCGATCCCCCGATCTGAAGTCGAAAGTTTGCACTGAGGTACGTGTGGGTGAGATTGAGTCAATGATGGGTTGAACAACAACCAATCGCGCATCATCACGACGAAGATCGTCACCGCGCAGCTATGCCGCTGCAGCTCGACGTCCGGTACTGCCGAGCAGATCGCCGATATCTTGCGCGGTCCTGGCGCGAAAGGCCGGTCGAGGGCCTGATCGAAGATGACGGCGATGTGACCATCTGAGACGTCACATCGTTCCAAACGCACTATGCCACACGGGAACCCGTCACGGTCGGGCGAGCCCTGCCGGGCATGATTCGCTCATTCAGCACGAGTTGTCTCCTAGCCGGGCCGCTGGTCGGCTACCAGAGCAGGGCAGACGGTCCGCCCAACCCCTCGATGCACGCACGCACCTGTGCGAGCTCATCGGCCGGGAGGGCGATGGCGCCTCCTTGTATGTCATGGTGGAAAAGGTTTGTTTTGCTCCCGTCAACGTCTCTGGTCGCGGTGGCGGAAAGACCGTCGCCGCCGATCTCGATCGTGAGTTGCGCACCGGAACCGAGCCACCAAATTCGGACCCCTCCGTCGGCCGTCTGCGCGAGCTGGGGCAGGGGTAGCCCCGCGCGAAAGATGAGTTCGGGCAGGAGGTTTGAGGCGACAGCAGAAACTCTGCCGCGCACCGGCCGAATGCCTTGCTCGACCCACTCCGCGGGCGGGTTCGTCAACTCATCGAGCTCGCGGAGCGCATAGTCGAGGTCGTCGGCTTGGGTGCGTGACATCCCATGCTCCATTCCATTCGGCCGCTACCAGACGAAGATCCGTCGAGCAGGTGTGCGGGCACCCCCTGCGGCGCCGCAACGCTCAACTGCCGGGCGCCTTGCGATCGGTCGCTAATTGCCCTTCCCTGGGGCCACTACGCTACTACCGTGGACATAGTTGAGCATTGCGGCGTTGAACATAGCGACGAGGTCATCGCGAACTTGCCCCCGGTGCCCAAGAATCCGCTGCCCTACCTGCAGCGGCTTCGAGCAGTGCGATCTCACCACACGGGAACTGACATCCTGCGCGATGCGGGAGGCCCGGTTACGTCGGTCGTTCTCGGGCCTCGTTGGCTGATCCCGCCCATTGTGTTGGCTACTTCGCCTGAAGGTATCCGCGATATCTGCAGCGCACGCGACGGATCGATCGACAAAGGCAGCGCCGTCAACACTGAACTCCGACGGCTTATCGGCGCCAACGTGTTCGTTTCCCCTCATGTCGAGTGGCTTCCGCGGCGCAGAGCGCTGCAGCCTCTGTTTACACACAGGAAGGTCACGCAAATCGGTGGACACATGGCCGAGGCCGTTGAGGCCGTATGTGCCACGTGGAGTGCCGACACGCCTGTCGATTTGGCTGACCAAAGCGCTTTGCTGTCGCTGCGCACCCTTGGTTGGACGGTATTCGGCACCGATTTAGGGGCTCAAGCAGACTCCATCGCAGAGCCACTGGAAATCACGTCCCAGTACGTTCTCAGTCGGAGCTTGTCCCCCTTGCGTGCCCCGAGCTGGCTGCCGACGCGCCGCCAGCGACGCGCAAGGATGGCGGCGGCCGGCCTCAGCCGACTCGCGAACGACATCCTGCAATCCTGCCGGGCGGACCCAAGCAAAGAAGCTCCCCTGGTCCAAATGCTCATCAATGCCACCGATCCTGAGACAGGACTGGGATTGTCCGACGATGCCATCATCGCCGAGCTCGTCAGCATGCTGTTCGCCGGATACAACACCACTGCAACGACATTGGCGTACGCGTTGTGGGCACTAGGCCACCACCATGACATCCAAGAACGGGTGGCGGCCGAAGCCGCTGCGATCGGCGATCGACCGCTCACTCCCGGCGATCTCAGCGAACTGACCTACACCACCCAGGTCCTGCAAGAGACGTTGAGAATATGCCCACCTGCTGCCACCGGAACACGAATCGCCAAACAGGACGTAGCCATCGCCGGGTACCGGGTCGCCGCCGGAACAACACTCGCGATCGGCCGGCGGTCAGTGCAGCGTGACCCCACCCTATGGGAGTCCCCGCAGACGTTCGATCCTGACCGTTTCTCACCGCAGCAATCCGCGACACGGAACCGTTGGCAGTATTTGCCCTTTGGCGCGGGCCCCCGCTCATGCATGGGCCAACACTTCGCGATGCAGCAAGCGACGTTGGGCGTCGCAGACATCATCCGACGATTCGAAATTGATTCCGCCGGACACGACTTTCCTACGACGGTGGCATTCACGGTGGCGCCGGACGGTCCCGTGCTCGCCCGGGTAAGGCCACGTCGGCGATAGGGACCAAACGATCGATTGCGTAATTGATGACTCTGTCCAATTCTGACGGCTACACCCTGCGGCGCCTACCTCCAATCGTCCGGCGTCATGCGAGATCAGGGCTATTTATCGCGCGTTGCACAGTATTCGCTCGCCTCGTCGCGTCGCCTGGCCACGCTTAACAGCGGGATTCACTCGATGAGCGCAGGCATCCTTGTTACTCACAGGTGTCACAAAGCTATGTCAAAGTTGACAACATACGCAATACTTTGATTATGGACCCTGTGGACGCCCTCCTGCAGAACGCGCGCCAGCTGCTCGGCACCACAACACCGGCTGAGCCCACACCCGGAACCTACGGAACCTCCAACCTCGCCGACGCCCACCCGGCCAGCTGGGAAGGCGACACCTCCACCACCGCCAAGGCCACCAGCACCACCCTGGACGCTCAGCGCGACCAACTGCGTACCAGCCATGCCGGCGCCGCCCGCACCATTGCCGCCGCCAGCACACTCAGCACCCAAGCACGCACCCAGCTCGACGCCGTCCAAACCGCCTGGCAACAAGACAAAACCGCTCTCGCACCCCACTTGGGCACCGGCGACGGCAAAGCAGCCCTCATCCAAGCCGCCCAACAACGTGTCACCGAAACCACTCAAATTGTCAAAGACACCGCCACCAACTTCCAACAACTCGCCCGGCAGCTCCCCGCCGCCGGGGACCTCCCGGCAAGCGGCGATCACGACGGTGCTCACGCCACAATGGTCGACAACAGAACCAGCACCAACCCCGAGCCGGCGCACGGAAAAGACCCGCGCTACTGGATTGACGTCACCAAGATCATTCACGTGCCCGACGGCCAGTACGCCCCCAGCGGCACTACCCAAATCGGACCCAACATGTACTACCCGTCGCCCGACACACCCGGATTCGCGACGCCGCCGCCGCCGGCCGCCAAATACCCACTGGACTTCAACGACATCCAACGCACCGCACCGGGGCAGTTACCCGACTACAACCACACCACACAGGCTCCTGGCTGGGCTTACCCCCGCCCGAACCCGTTCCAGCCTGACCCTCCGTGGACACCACATCGGCCCATCGACATTCGCGATATCGTTCAGGTGCCCCCAGGAAGCAAGGCCCCATGGGGCTACAGCGAGTACGCACCCGGATGGTTCGCCCCAGACCCAACCGCATTCGACGAGCACTAACTAAGCGTCGACACGCTATCGCGTGTACTCGTACGCGCCCGCGCGACAACCCCCGGGGTCGTCCCAACTGCCGCCCGCGGGGACGTCGAGCTGTCCGACAACGTGCACGCAGTGCGTGTAGAAGTTGCATTGCTTTGCAGTCATATCTGCCGGGCACTGTGAGTCGGCGTGTGCAGCCCCCGTGATCGGCGTACCCCCCACGACGGCAACGGCGACCGCTACCATCGGCGCTTTCCACCTCCAACGCATATGGTCATGCTCTCGCGTCGTGGCTGGTGCCACCGGATTTTGCGCGAAAATGTGCCGCCGGGGTAGCGGGCGCGATAACGCAGCGATCACTTCACTGACGAAAGCGCCACGGTCGCAACCGTCTTCCAATCGGTGACATCGGTCAGCGTCCAGAACGTCTGCTGCCTGATGACCAGCCGCCCCTCGCCACCAGCGAGCTCCGAAAGCATCGCCAAGACGTCCGCCAAATCGAAAGTGTGCAGTACGTCAGAGACGATAGGCCGGCAAGACTTCTCCTCGCCGTCACCATCTCGTCTGACGAAGACCTGGTACCAGGTCCACCCCAAGTCGGCGCCCGCCGCCGCCGACGATGCCGCCGCCAGGTCCTTCGCCATTTGCGCTGCCTGACGGGGCACCAACGACGCCCCAGGCTTGGCTAGTTTCACCGAGACGACGTACTCGGGATGCTCGAAGACAGTCACCGCGGCAACCGCATACGCCTCGTTCTCCCACACCGCTTCCCAATGCGGCGGCCAAGCATCGTTAAGCTCAACACGTTGCGGCACAGCAACATTGAATGGTCCGTGAGCCGCAGCCTCGGCCGCTGCGTCCCGAATCACCTCGGCGCGCGCAATCAGCAGCGGCCCTGATACCGATACCGCCCGATGAACCGGATCGCTCGGCGGATAACGCCGCAGCACTTCTTCCAGCCGCGACCGCGGATCAACCGCTGATCCGTCGGGACCGCAATGGAGGTCCGCACATGACAATATCGCCAAGTCCACTTCGCGTGGCACGAGGAATTGAGCCAACGCGCCAGTCAGGTTGCGTTCGCGCGCCTCGGTCAGCGCCCCCGTGTGGTAAGCGACCAAACCCACCACCTGGTCATTGAACGGCCAGTTGCCTGTGGCGAGAAAGGCAGCACCGTCGACCGGGTGAAATCCAGTGCGCCGCAACGAAATCGCATATCCAATATCGTGGAGCCACGCCGCCGTGACAATATCTTCAGCAGAGTCCGGGGCTAGCACAGCGGCCAGTTCCTCTGCGCGCCGGGCAACGGACTGAGTGTGGGCCCATCGGCGGGGCAGCTCGTCGGCGAGCAGGTCGTGAGCTACCTGCCGGGCGAGCGCCACCACGCCCAGTGCCTCATTGGACAGTCGCTTGATCCCAACGTGATTCACTCGAAAACTTCCCTCTGAGCGAGTACTCGGTTCGACTCCCCCGCATCGTCGGAGGGTAAATACCGCCAGTAGACATCCATGCGGCCGTCAACGTTCGTCTTCTCCACCAGCCCGAGCCGCGACATGGCGATCAACTGGGAGTACACCGGCAACCGCCAGCGCCGCCATCCGCATCGATCGGCGGCGCATGGAGTATTGGCGTGGATGCAGCAGTTAGCCGCGATCATCTTGCACGTCCGCTCCGTTGACACCGCGGCGGCCTCTTCACGAAGCGCAGCGAGGATCTGATCGCGCAAGGCGATGTTGCGCGGGTCTGAGTGTCGGCTCATTGTGATATCCCCAGCCCTATCAGCGGGTTGACGCAGCGCCGAACCCGCTGGTGCCGTCGCGCTTTCCGGCTTCGCCCTGACCAAACATCAGCGCCGCTGTATCTGTCGACCTAACACCGCCGTCAGGGGCCGGTGGCTGCGAGATGGAAGTTGCTGCTCGTTGAGCCCGGTACCGCCGCCACGCATCCCACCCACGTTTGGCCAGTAGGACAACAAAAACCACGGCAGCGGCCGCCGCGATCCAAGGCAGCGCGTGAACAAGCCACGACACGGCCATCGACGCAAGTCGACCTACGCCCCAATGCATGAAGGTGTCACCCAATCCGTGGTGGGAATGGCCGGAAGCGTTGAAAGTCACCATGTTCCGACCGTAAGAGGCCGATCGGCGGTTATCCAGAGGACCCAGACCCAAGCGCCTGACCCTCGTCACCCGTGTAGATCGGCCCTCAATCTTGCTACGTTCATAGACGTGCCACTGATTACCCTGCATACCATGCACGCCGGAGCGCCAGAACTGGTCGCGCAACTGCCGGCGGTGGCCACCCTCGCCCTGGTCCTGGAACAGACCGAGGACTACCGCTACTGGTACGGACGCCTGTCCGTACCGTGGCATATTCCGCTTCCCACCGATGTCAACCCCGCGCGCCTACCCCCCGCATGGGTGACTCGACATGGCCAACAGCTGTGGCTGGTGGCCCACGACCTCATCGTGGCATTCCCCTCCGACTCACCACCGCTGACCAACGACCAAACCAACGTTGGCGTCGGCGTCGCTGCCGTCATCGACCCCACATTGGTCCAAGCCCAAACGATGGACCCGTCCAAAGTGATCTATACGGGCGGCTTCAGCGGCGATGTAACCCTAGAACCATCCACTCCAAGTTAGGACGCACTGACCTGCCAGATGTGCTACCGCACCAGACAGCGCAGCTAGACGTGATGTCTCAGGACTTCGGTGACACGGGACTACACCGCTGTCGCCAGTCGTCCCAGGCCCGCAACTCTGGTGACTGTCCGCTTAGACGTTGCCTGGTACTTGATCTGGTGGCCGGCGATGTAGCGCGCCGCGATCGCCGTTCCACAACCGTTCCTGTTGAGTGAGCGGGAGTGAGTTTGTGGCTCGTCTCCGGGGTGCTCTGCCGCCCGAACGATGTTGGCGGCGCTGGCGTGTGTTCTATCGGTCCGGTGGGCCTGCGGCGTCGTGCGCCTTCGGCGTTGCGGTGACACGCGAGCGAGAAGGCTGGGGTCGCCGTGCGGCTGGCCTGGCCGGCTGGCCGTCACGCGTCCTCTGTCGCGTAACGGGTCCGACAGGCCTGCGCCGGGCACGGTGGCCCAGACTTCTCCTGCCGATCACGACCGCGGCGGCGCGGTGGCCGTCGATGGTCGGGGCGGAAGTCTGGAGTGCGGGGAGCCAGTGCTGGCGTCCCCATCGGGACGTGTAGGCAGGATCGACAGCGATCACCGACAGCCCTGCGGTAGCAGCCATTCCAGCTAGCCGGTTGCGGAATGTGGCGGTCGGGATGCCTGCGACGGTGCGGCGGAACCGTTTGCCTCGGCGGCCCCGGCCCATGGTTTCGCGGCCGGTGCTGCGGGCATCGCCGAAGCCCAGGTTCTCGATGCTGATCGATGCGCAGCCATGGACGGAGGCGAGGTGGATCAGTCGGGTGATGACATGGCGGACCTGAGCGTCGCGGCGGGAGGTGGAACCGGTGAGGGCGAAATCGAGCCGTTCGGGAACGCCGATGACGTTGCCGTGTGGATCAACGACAGCGGCGTCGACGTGGCCGGCGTTGAGATCTACTCCGAGTGTGCGTTGGCTGCGCAGCGCCCCCAGCGGTACGGCGGACGCCTGTTCGTAGACCCAGGACGCGTCGAGATACCAGCGTCCCCGCGGGTCGCGGTGTACGTCGTACCGTACCGCCCGGTCGGCGGTGATCCGACCAGCCCATTCATCACCACGATGGGTACTCAAGGAAACGGGTGCGGTGATCGTCAACCTGCTCCCATGCTCGGGCACCAGGGCGCCGGGCACCTTGATCATGAGCACGCCTTCGTCGGTGACGCGGATGGTCTCGTTTCCGAAGCGCTTGCCGGACTCGCCATCAGCGGTGAGGAACATGCGCTCGTCGGTCCAGCGTTTCTCCCACTGGGCCACGGTCATCGGTGTGTCGGCGAGATTCTGGCGGTTGCGCCATAACCGGCTGCCACCCACGACCATGCGTGGCTGCCCGGCCTCCTGTCGGGCCCGTGCTTGCACCAGGAGAGTTTCGAGGTGGGCCTTGCGGCGCGACTTGTGGAACCGCTCCGCTTCGGAGGCATACCCACGAACCGGCTTTGCGTGCGGCCGATTCAGGTCGCGAGAGTTGCCGCCGATGGGTGCGGCCAGCCGAGCATCCAGTGTCGAGATCGCCGCCATCAACGAGTCGACGTGAGTGTTCAGGCCGCGCATGCCCAGGTCGTAGGAGTCGATGGCGGTGCGGGTGATCGCCCCGGCCCACCGCGACGACGTCGCAGCGGTGAGGGCCTGCTTACGGACCTGTCGCCAGGCGGCCTGTTCCTTCTTCGTGGCCGCGCCCAGCGCAATCCGGTCAACCAGTGTCGCCCGGTACTGCCGGCCCAAGAACACGCCGATCTGTTCGAGCACCGCCTCTTCCTCGCGCGTGAGATGGACGCGGGTACGGGTCCGCACACCTCTCGGAGGCGCGACAACGAACGGGTCTACGATCGGCCGAAGCCCGGACTTGTTGCGCGCCAACATATTCACGACAACCCGCCATCTGCTGGCGCGGCGGCGCACTCCAAGGCTCGTTTCGCTCGGTCCTTGGCTGAGCGGCGGCCATACAGGCGGGCGCAGAACGACGTCAGCACCTCGGTGATGTCACGCACTAAGTCGTCCTCGACTTCGCCGTCATCGAGCACCACCAAACGACGACCGGACGCAGACAGAGCCGCCTCGACGAGTTCGGTGTTCATCCGCCCGAGCCGGTCTCTGTGCTCCACGACCACAACCGTAACTTCGGGGTCCGACAACAGTCGGCGCGCTTTCGCCCGTGCCCCGTTCATCCCTGAACCGATTTCAGCTTCGCTGCGGACAACACGATGGCCGGCCTGCGCGGCCCATGCAGTGAGCCTGGCTACCTGCCGCGCCAGGTCGTCCTTCTGGTCGTGTGAGGACACCCGGGCGTAGAGGCCGACACCCTCGGTTGATATTGCGGTTGCACCTTCAGGATTCACCAGGATCAGTCGCGTCCCGATCCGTTGCGCAGGAACTGGCAACGTGCCGTCGCGGAACATCTTGTAGGCGGTCTGGGGGTGAATCCCCTGCGCCTGCGCCCACTCCTTCAGATTCATCGCTGAAGGTCCCGCATCTTTTGCCAGGTACTGAAGTCCACGCCGTTGCGGGCCTCGCGGCTACTCAGGTACTCGGCCGCGTCGTCCAGCATCGTCGACAACGCGGCCGGCGAGGTCCAGATGGCGTAGCCGTCGCCATAGCGTTCACGTAACGCGTCCCCCACGCCCGATGGGTTCGATACCTTTCCGTCAGTGCGCGGCCCCATAAGCGTCGATGCGCACCCATCGCAGACCAGGTAGCACTGCGGTGGGCCGACAACCCTGACCACGTTCCCTCGCCGCTGGACTGTCGGTGGCTTCGTCGGCAGCACCAGCGAGTACTCCTCATCAGAGCCGGCGGGAACGCGAACCGCCCCAGAACACACCGCGCAGGACTGAATGCGAGTCAGACTCCGAGTCACGCCAATATCGTACTAAACCATATCAAATCGTACTAGAACGAACTATAGAGCGAATAACTGCGTACCCCGCGCTTCACAAGGCCGTTAAGTCCGCGCCAGGCAAACGAACTCGGACGCCCCAGATCCATTGGCCGCATCCACTTTCCCGGGTAGCCACCGCGCCGCAGGCAGTCGAGCGCGAAAGCTTCAGCTTCCGTCAGCTTTTGCTCCACGGCTGCCACTGGAGGGTCATCCGCCGTCATGCTGCAAGCTCGCCCTGAACCAAATCGGCAGGATTGCGGCACTCGCTCATCCCGTCAGCCCAGTGCACGTACACGGTGCCATCGATCAAGACGTTGGCGACTACACCACAGCGTGTCACCCAATTCCGCATAGGGATGGACCGATACTGGGCCCAGTTGGTCTTGCACGACGGCCGACGCCCCTGTTGGTGCACTCATCGCAACTGCCCTTTTCTCCCGGTGAGATGACGACTCTTGTGCTGACCTTTCCGCTAACCCGACGCGGCTGAGCACAGCTGCCCATCAAGCACAGCGACGCCGCCAATCCTTGAAATACGTTCCTGGCAAACCACTCTCGGCGAGAAGTTGCGCATCTCGCGCCCCGTATGCCACCAAGCAACTCGGCGCTCCACTGTTCGCGCTGGCACGGCTGCCGTCGGCGTGGTGAAAGTGCAACCGGCCATGCAGGAACAAGATCGCATCAGCAGCACCCCACACATGATCAACGAACCCGGCTGTCTCGGTCCGCGCGAACATCAGAGCGGTGCCTTGCCCATGCACTGCCAGACGACCAACCCACTGATAAACATGCTGGTTATATGGCGGGTTCAACCACACCCGGCCCTCCCACGGAATGCACAATCCGTCGGTGGGCAAGCCGTAGTGGCGGCGCGCAGTCGGCCAGATCGTCGGGTCAGGGGCCGCACACGGATCCATGTCGAATTCACCTAGGGCATCGAGAATGTGACGTGGCGTCAACCAAACATCCGACACCATCCGCGCCCCTTGGTGCCCTCCGATTCCTCGGCCTCGGCTCATTGCCCCACCCGCCCGGCCGGTGAGCTCACGCCCGCGGGCACGGCCAGAGCAGCTCCACTGGCCTCACTGGGTGCCAGCGGGCGGCGCCCACCCCGGACAGCGCTGGCCCCCGCATCCAGCGCAGTACCATTCGCGCCGTCGGGCACATGGAACATGAAAACGACCCCGACGCGCGACGATGTCTCCCACATCCGATTCAGCATCTCGCCCGAAGTCATGCCCGTGAACGCTTCGTCCAGGGGATATGCATTGCTGTACCGGCGAAGCCACTCAATGATCAACTCGCGCACCGCATCTAGACAAACCCCGACCGCCACCACGTCCACTCGTTTGGCGCGAGTCGTGTCACCGTCACGGTAGGTGCACACGACCAGGGCACCGGTCGGATCGCACTGCACACTGCACCAGCTTCCGGCCGAGTAGTACGCGACGTCGGTGGCCTCCACGTCGGTGCCACCGGTCGTCGACCATTGCTGACGGAGGGTGACACGAAGCATGTTCGCCGGGTAGACATGAGCGCTGGTGAAAGTGACCACGCTGCCGTTCGCGAATTCGACGATCGCGGGCGCGAATTCTTCTAGCGCGCCATCCGGGACGTTCGGCGCTGGCCTGGGATCGGTCATATTTCGAGACTATGGCGGGCATGGAACATCTTCCAGAGGAAGATAATTGGCGCGCCCAGACTGTTCCCGGGGTCGTTCATGCGTCGAGACCGGCCAGCGCGTGACAGCCAGCACTGGCGCATTGGGCCAGGTTCACGCACGGCAGCCACAAATCATGCTGGAGCGCCCCCGTCTACGACGACTTAGGTGTGGTGCTCCACGGATTCAGATGGTGCTTCGGTGGGTGATGCTCATGCGGACCTTTGCCGGTCGGCTCCATACGAATCTCGCCGTTGACCGACCCCTGGTGGGCCGCAACACCCGCGGATTGAAACGCCACCGCGCGGGGCGAGCAGCAGCGTCCCGAAAGGCCGCGGCGCATTCATTTCCGCGGACAGTTCGACGCCTGTAGCAGGCACCGCGCGAGAATTTCTTCCGCCGCCGTTGCACCGTGCGCCGTGGTGACGGTACAACCCCCTCGGCCAAGGCCCGAATGGGAAGGCACCATGGCGATACTTGCTGCACCGACGAGCCCGGCGTCCAGTGCGCCATCGCCGGCCGCGATAAATGCCGCGGAAGCGGAAAGTTCGCCGGCGGATTCCAGACGCCGCTTAACCTCCAGAACAGCGTGAGATTTGCACAGCGATCGAGGCACCGTGTAGACCGTCCGATCCTGCCTTATTACTTGCCAGCCGTGCCGTCGGCACCAATGGCTCCACGCATCCACAAAATCGGCCGGCAGCGTCGATTCGTCTACGACGCAGTACACGAAAAGGCCATCAACAACAACGACTTTCCGCAACCACGCGTCGCTGACACGGCGGTACAGGGCCTGCAATACCTCCCCGAGCACAGCACTTTCGGCACGAATGGACGCCGCCACTGTCGCACCCCACACCGGATCGGGCTGCCCGTCAACGAGGATGACGCCGCCATTGGCGGCGACGCCGAACCTGTACGGCCGGCCAGGCAAGGTGATGCGCTGGTATTGAGTAACGCTGCGTGCTGTGGCCGGGACAACCAGGTGGCGCGCGGTCAACAACGTCAATAGGTGGACAGCGGTGGGCGTCATGAACGAAACTTCCCTGCCGTCCCTGATTTCGACGCATACGGCGAGGGCATGATCGGTCTCAGAGAACCACCGGCTCGAATAGATCAAGGTCCGATCTAGGTCGACTGCGATGAGTGCGGTCACGGCATTCCGCCCTCGTTCCACGCTCCGAAGAGGTCCGGGTCGCTGAACTGCCGCTTAAGGTCGCCCAGCCCGGCCGTCTCAACGGGAAAAGCCCGACGGATTCGGTCGACATGCTCACCTCTCTCGTACGCCCGCTTGACGCTTTCCATTTCGTCTGCGGTCCAATGATGGGCCGTGGCCACTCCAGGTCGAGCGACCCTGTAACGCGAGTCGCCGCGAGAAGGACCAAACTTTTGCGCCCTGATCGCGCTGTCGTCAGGACCGACGAGATAGCCCGACTCCCGTAGGCCAAGCAGTTCATCAACGCTGTTGTAGACACCAACCCGGCGAAGGCTGCCTTCGCCGCGGTACGCGCGTTCTCGTGCCGCGAATAGTTCGTCCACTCTCATGTTCGTTAGCCCCCAGCCCCCACGGTTGTTGGCGTGGCGCAGGTGACCGTCGCGAGATGGGTTAGCGCTTGGTCTTGGACCGTCGCGATACCGCTCGCGATATCGAACACTGGGTAGTCGTGCCGGACCGCGAGATCACCGATGACTTCGCTCCGGAATCTGTTGTACCCCGCCCACTTCCGAATCTTCTCTTCTGACCATCCTCGTTGAGCCATCCAACTCTGCGGGTTCGCGCGCGCGATTTCCACCAGCCGATCGGCCATGTCGTCCGCGGTATCGACAACGAAGATCGCCGCATGCGGCAGCTCCATTTCCGCAACCCAGTCAGGCCAAAGGCCGCCCTCCATGACGACCTCATGGACCGCCGCCCCCGCGTACGCCCGCGCCGCCGTCCAGAGCACAGCATCACGGTCCCTCAGTTCGTCCAGCCACTCCCTCGGGCTGTGCGTAGCGATGCTCGGGGCTTTACGTAGAGCGCAGAGGGCATCTCCCGACGCGACGGCGACAGCCGCGTGCAACAGATGGTCAAGGTGGACTAACTCGACTTGACGGGTTGCAGCCCATCGCCGCGCCAGTGTCGTCTTGCCCACTCTTGCGGGACCACCGACCAAGGTGAGACTTCTTGACCTCAAGGAATCCATCGCATTGTCCTTTCGCTCGATCAGCAGCCGTGAACCAACAGATCCCCGGGTCGGCCGCAGGTACGGCAGATCGCCTTGACATCACCGAGAACCTGCGTGACGACTCGACCTCGTTGCACAGCAGACTGTTTGACCCGGTCCGAATCTTTTGCGCCGCAACTCCGTGCGGTCGAACGCGCCGTTCCAGCGATAGACCGCGAACTCGACACGGCCGTGGAGTCGACACCACCCGCATCGTCACGACGCGCGCTCCACGGTTTCACCGACGCCACGAATATTGCCCGCGACCTGCTCGAAGAGTCGGGGCTGATGCAGTCGGCACGGACACCCTCCCCCGCAGAATCCGCACCGCCGATGTGAATCCGGCGTGAAAGCCATTGGCGCATCCCGCCGCAGCGGCTCACGGTAGGCCGTGCGTGCCGCCGCGGCCATCAACGAGATCGACACGTCGATCGGCAGATGTTCCGGCACCAAGCGCGGCGCAACGACTTTGGTGCGAAGCACCGTCCCACACTGCACCAGTAACCCCCAATCCTGCGGAAGTTCCTCAGGTTTGACGATCGATGCATCCGACACCACCAACCACCAGTGATGGACATATCGCTTGAAGGCCTCGGCCTTGGACAGATCTTTCAGCTCCGCGAGCCAATCCGATCGCGATACCTTCACTTCATGGCCGTGCAGCGCCAGCGTGCTGCCGTACGGCTGCCCGGGGTACTTGTCCACAGCGACGAAATCCACAATGCGCGTCACTGTCTTCCGCGAGTGCCCCAGCGTCGACGCAACATGCTCGGCTCTGACCCACCTGTCCGCGATCGTGCCACGCCGAATAGCCGTGTACCTCTTCTGCAGCAGATCGAGCATCTCGCGTTCACTCGACACAGGCCCATCTCCTTACTCTGGATGGCCACGAGCCCTCTGCTGGCCGATAACTCAACTGGTTGGCCACACGGCTCGGCAACACACCTTCACGATCTGGCTGCACCCCGTTGTGGCGTCGACAGGCCATCATGACTCGACACTGACATGGCCTCACGGCACCTTCAAGACCACGAGGCCCGGTAGCATTGCGCCCGGCAACCTAGCAATCGATTAACACAGAAAGCGGGCATTCGTGGGCAAAAAGGTGACCATCGAGTACGAAGACGACCTCGACGGCGGCAGCATCGACGCTGAAGTTGTTGACACCGTGAACTTTTCGTACCGAGGCAACGATTACACCTTGATCTTGACCGCCGAAAACGGTGCCCAGTTCGACGCAGATATTGCTCGCTATATCAGCGCAGCCAAGAAGGCCCAGGCCCGTGAAACTCGGCAATCGCGCGCGAAGAAGGCGCCGGCGCCGACGGTCCGCAAGTCCGTCGCTGCAGTCAAGAAGGCCCAGCCTGCGCGTGCACGGGTCGCCAAACCGGCCCGCGCCGCGCAGACGAAACAGCGGCGCGGCCCCAAGTCCGCGACCGTCGCCTCTGCGACCGACCAGAATCGGGCGATTCGCCAATGGGCTGTAGCCAACGGCCACCCCGTGTCCAAGCGTGGCCGCATTGCCGCCGACGTGATCGAGGCTTTCAACGCAGCCCACTAATCGGCCACGCCGTGTCCGGAGAGCCGCCGACTCTGAACCAGGTATCTAGCAAGAACTTTCGGCGATGGGCAGGCACGCATCTCCGCTGCTGGTCAGACTGCGCTCACCTGGATGTGGTGTTCGATGACGTTGATATCGATCGTCGGTTTGGGCGCCACGCACAGACGTCGCACGTCCATTCGGTGGTCCATCGAGCTGTTCGGTCTCATCGCACGGGTCCAACAACTGCCACGAAGCAACGACGATGACTAAAGCGTCATCGAGCAGCTTCTTGGGCCGGAGTTGACACTCTCGCCAGGGTGAACTCCTTGAGTGTGCCGTCAGGGCTTTTGATGATCCCGTGCTGAAGGCCGGCAGTGATCGGCATGCCTTCTTCAACGGTGCGAGTCACTCGCTCCGCCAAATATTCACGGCCCTGTTCGCTGATCCTTTCCATAATCGCCTGCTCCGGCCGCGACATCACCACACCTCCACCCCGAACGCGCGCTTCCAGCCGCTCCAGTGTCAACGCATCGTTGCTGAGCCGGTGCAGCGCATGGCGGATCGGAACTGCATTGGGGCAGTCTGGGGCGCCCGGCAACACAATCTCAGCGTCGAACAGACCCGACAGCACGGGCGGATCCAGTTCGGCCGTAGTGAGTACTACCAGCCGCTGATGCCGACTGATCATCATGTTGGCCAGATCGATAATCAGCTGACGCAAGCCCCACCCGTCCAGAGTCCCGTCAGCGTCAACGATGATCGTCTCACCGCCTCGCGACACGCCATTCTTCCGGTCGTTGCGTCGATCAAACTGTCTGACAAATGCCCGCTGCGCATCCCTGACCATCAGGGTCTCCGCATCAACAACCGTCAGCTTCTCTGCCGCGACGTCGTGGAATTCGTATTCGGCTCCGCCGAATGATGTGTTCCCAGAGTGGATGACGGTGACATGTCGACCTGCTTCGACCTCTTGCTCAACCAGTCGCCGGCCGCACACTGTCTTCCCAGAGCCGATGGGCCCATACACTCGCACGGTGCGCGCCGCGTCCGGCAACTGATCGGTCTTCCCGCCGAATAACGGGGCGATCTCGGTACGACTGGAGCCAAGGAGCCGCGGGGCCGCCTCGACCAGCTTGATCAGGTACCGCCGATCGACATTAGAAGCCGCCTCCTCAGCGACAGCGCGCCACACCTCCGCCTCCACGACATCGTGCAAACCCCTGGCCCCCAACTGGTCCCGGCGAATCCGATAGGCGGTCAAGCCGGCGGCGAGACCGAAGATGACAGCCCCGAAAGCGCCAATACTCAAGCCAACGTTCATCGTCTCCACGATCGCGGTGTGCACTGCATCCGAGAGCCACCACCTGGCGGACTGAGAAGAAATCTGTCCGGTCAGCGCGTCCGTCCCACCTAGCTCGTACACGACTATCACCACAGCCCCCACGACCAACGCGTCAATCGCGGCCGCCGCCAAACACCCGACGGCCACAGCCAGATTCAACGGCGAAAGGCGGCTGGGCAACAATGTCCGTCGCGTCTGGTTCATGTTCGGATTCCGACCTCTCTGATGCGGCTACTGGACTGATGCCACCATCAACGCTCACATGAGCGTCCGCCCTCTTCAAGACCAGCACCGCGGCGCTCTTCACCGCCGCCTCCCGATCACGCGAAAGGAACCCGGCGATTGTGACTAGCTCGCTCGGGCGCGACGCGCAGCCAGTTCGTCCGGAACAGCATTCGCAGCAACGACCCCGGTCACCGTCTCGGCGGGGAATCGACCGACATCCGTGCGCAGGTCAGGTAAGGAGGCGCCGATCGCGATGCCAAACACACCCTGACCACCGGCCAACAGATCGACCACATCGCTGGCGGATGTGAACTCGTAGATGCTGATGCCGTCTGAAACCAGGGTCAGCCCGGTGAAATCGGAGACGCCCCGGCAGCGGAGCGCTTCAACCGCAGACCGTATGTTGGCCAACGATATGCCCGCGTCCAGGAGGCGCTTCACGATTCTCAGAACCAGTAGGTCATGGAAACTGTACAAGCGGACTGTGCCGGACCCTGAGGCGCTAGCGATCGACGGTACGACAAGGTTCGTTCGGGCCCAGTAGTCCAGCTGGCGGTAGGTAATGCCGACGATCTCGCATGCGACAGGCCCGCGCCATCCGCGAGTGGAGTCAGTGAACTCATGCATGTCAGTGAACACACCAGTTCCGAGGTCGTCAAAAGTGAGCTGACTCGGATCGTTGTTCATAGACCACTCCATTCCCTGCGCGCTAGTCGTCGATCTGCTCGATGATCGGCCCAAATCTGTCGCCACGGCCAGCATTCCAGGTCTTCGCGGCCTCACGCAGATGACCTCGAACAACCATCGCCAGAATCAGAACCAACAGAATACGAAGAAACAAGGGCATCCCATCCTGCCCCCGCCATCCAGCCACCAAATCCGCTGCCACCCATACCCATACGATCGCCCAGCCCACTTTCCAGGTCGCTTTGAGCTGATACGTCGCGAAAGTCGTTTCCGCCGCGCCAGTTACGGCACGTTCATCACCAACGAAGTCCGCGTCACTCATACGCGATCATTTCCCGGCTCGCCTCAGCCAGCTTCTTCACACGCGGATCAACTGCCCGCCCCGTCTTAACGCTCGCCACGACAGCCGCGCGCGCGGCGGCCCGGCGTACCCGAACACTACGAACCGGCCCCGATGTCTTCGGGATTCGAGTCGTCCCGAACGGAAGACCGCTCATGTGCCCGCCAACCCGAGACGTTCGCCAGCCATACCGAGTACAGCGTCTTGCGCTAGCCAAGCAGATTTGATCAACGCCTGCCGGACATCGGCGGGCCTGCCTTGACTGGACAGGTCAGCGATCCTCTGCTTCGCGCGTCGCACCGTCTCGCCGGCGGCCCGCAGTACCGCGGCGGCGTTGATGCCACCAACTTTGCAACCTGACCTGACCCGCCCCGCGTGAAGCCAGCGCTGTTCATCTTCATTGATCACGACGAACAGACCCCGAATCGGGGCAGCAGGCGGAACGTCAGCGTCCTTGGAATCAAGAATGTCCGCGAGCCTGATTAGCTCGCGACCATCTGCGGCCGGCCAGAAGCGCCCAATGATTTCACCGTGATCACGGGGACGAGCTAAATCAGCTGATACGTCCGAAAGCCCCGGCAGTACAGGCGATCCAGTGACCGAATGGCGGGCACTTCCACAACCGACAATCATGACCGCTGACGCACCGACGAGCATCACAACGATCACCCGTACAAATTGCTTCATCGGCGCGACGCTGACTGCTGCACGCTTCATTGGTGTCGATCGCCGTGAGGTAGCCGAGCTGCCCGCAGCGGCACCCAACGCAATGTGGGCGACGCGGGTCGGGGCGTGGTCTGCGTACCAGATCGTGCACAGCTCGAGCTCCCCGATGTCCAAGTCCCCCGATCGACAGGTGCGGAAGCGTTGTCGACCTCCGGGTCGGAGGCGACACTGTCGTCGAGCGATGCAGCCACCGCCATTTTGGTTCACTTCCTCTCGGGTCACCCAGCGCCGCATACAGCCGCTAAATCCGACCCTATGAGGCGGTGCGCGCAAATGCACGACCACCGGACGCGGGATCAAACGCCGCGAAGTGCTGCGGCGCTGGCGGCGATCGGGTCGATGTGAGTTGGGGATATTCTCAGCCAAAGGCGCCGCTAGCGGTCTGGCAGGTGAAGGTCATCGCCGCTGTCTCCCTTGGCCGTGCTGATGATGGATTGTCCGTTATGGACGCGCGACTGCGCAGTGTCACCGAACGCGTCGAACACGCGGATCCCGAACGCCGGCGTCATTGACTCGCGCACTTGTCTGGGTGTCATCCACTGCACCTCTGCGGCTTCGGCGGTTGCGGTTAGTACCCCCGAGACCGGTCGGCAGCGGTACACCAGGGCCACCACCCCCAGTGCCACGTTCTTGTACACCCCGGTCAGTCTCTGCACGACTACCTTGACGCCGGTTTCCTCCAGGACCTCGCGATAGACACCCTCCTCGAAGGACTCGGCGAGTTCGAGCACCCCGCCAGGAGCCTGCCACTGGCCGTTGTCTCGACGCTTGATGACCAGAACACGTCCGTCGTCGCGAACAACGACCCCCGCCACGCTGACCGAGTGCTGGACGCTCACGCCGACCCCGCCGGTGCATCTGCTTTATAAGCGGCCTCAATTTCGGTGACACGATCACCGTGCCCACGCTCACGCGCGATCCGCGCGGACACGTTCCACACGGATTCCAATTCGTCGTAGCGCTCGCCAGTGAAGATGTAACCGATCTCCTCGATCACTCGGCACACACCGTTGAGTGAGCGCATGCTGATGCCTTGGCTGAATCTGAAATACCTTGCCCATTGGGCTAATAGGTCGGGGTCGCGCGCTGCGATCGCATCTTCGAGAGTCCCGTTGGGCCGGTCCACCAACCAATCTTCGGCGGGCGTCTCGTTAATTTTGACGTCGTCCCTGGAGTGGAGTGCGGGGATTCCACGTGCCGGCCGTCCGTCTCGATAGGCGTTCATGCGGCTGTCGCCTGGGCGGTAGTGGAGGTTCGCGTCGAGTGGCTCTGTCGCATCATGAGTGAGGCCTACCGGCTGGCCAGGAGTTGTCCGAAGGAGCTGTTGAAGCGCAGCATCAGCAGTTCATAGGCATCCGTTGTCCACCCGGCGACAGTGCCGATGAGGTCCCGGGCGGCCAGCGCCGCATATTCATCGCCGTGCATGCAGCTGCTGAGGTTGCCTAGGTGATCCCAGTCATTGTCGTCTCCGGCTGCCTTCAACGCACGTCGGGCGGCGCCGGCAGCGACTGTCGCCTCGCCGGATCGATCCTCAGGGAGTGCGTTCACGTACAGGCGGTGAAGCTCTGGCCAGTGCCCGGTGTACCGGTCAGGATGATCATCGTCGAACAGGAACGCCAACTTTGTTGCTACTAGCAGGATTTCGTCTGCCTGCGGACCAAGCACCTCACCGGGATTCAGGGTCTGGACGATGTTCCACTTATCGGCATCACACCACGAGCCATCGCCGCCAATGTCACTGTGCGGTTCGACCCGGTAAAGCCCGACGTTGACCGGATGCGCTATCCACTTCTGCAGTGAAAGCCCCCCGGCCGCTTCAAGGTTCAAACCCCGGGGGGCAGATCCCCATGCCGGCAAACCGCCATCTACTTCGATTAGATCGCCTACCGCAGAAGCTGTTTCGCCATCTGCAATCCATACCGCCAGGTAGAAGCTGGGCTTGGTGATGAGACTATTTTCGGCCATACGCCCACCCTGACACTTGCCTATAACCCCTTCAAGACCACCGGTCAGGCGTTCCACAACGGTGATCACACGGCTCTGCGGGGGGGGGGGGGTGCTGGTTCGTACGCGGCGCGAGAATTCCAGGGGCCACCAAACAGCGCTGCAGCCCTCCCCGACACACCGAGTCGCCAGGTAGCCGACGCACCCGTTCCCCGCGCAGGCACCGCGCTGGCGCGAATAAGGCGGTATCATGGCGACATGACTACGACAGAAGTGGGCCTCGCGCCGCTACTGGCCCAGGTCAACACCGCAACCCAACTCCTCGCTGCCTCCTCCGAAGTGCCACCCGAGGTCGCAGAACTCATCGACAGCCTGGATACCCGACTGGGCACTCCACACCCAATCGACGCTGACGCCTACCTGACCAACACACTCTGGTCAGCGGCCTTCCGCGCAGAAAAAGCCCTGCGCCACGACAATCCCGACGACGCACGCCGCGACGTCCGCCTCGCCCTTGAACAAGTCCGCCAAGCCCTGCGCGACATCGTCGACCGCCGCCCCTACAGCGACGACGTACCCATCGGCGAAGTACTCAACGCCACCATGGCCATTCTCGATGCACCACAGAACGCCGCCTCCGAGCTGTTCGGAGTATCGGTGCGCCAGCTGCAGCGCTGGCTGGCCCCGAGCGGGACACAACCATCCGGCTTGGACGCCGCCCGCGTTCGGATCGTCGCGCAGATCGCCAACCAACTGCGCCACACGTTCACCGGCCCTGGTGTCTTGGCCTGGTTCACCCGTGTGCACCCGATGCTGGGCCGCGCACCCATCGACATGCTCGCCGACCCGGCCGACTACCCCGAGGTCCTCGCCGCGGCCACCGCCGCCCGCGCGATGACGACGTGAAGCTGCAGGTTTTTCGGCACGCCGCCTATGACACCCCGTGGTGGGCGTTTCCGAGTTCGCGGGCGGGCCGCTTCCACCGCGCCCGCCACGACACCGTGCAATACCTGTGTCTGCACCCGCTCGGCCCGGCCGCCGAGATGCTGCGCCACCAGATCGGCCCGGGCGGCGACCCCGACCACGTGCTGCTCAACCTGTGGACCGCGATCGTCGACGTCCCCGACGTGACGGAGATCGACTTCGCCAACTGCACCGACTACGGCATCACCCCCGACGAGCTCGTCGGCGAGGACTACGCCCCCACCCAGCACTTCGCCGACACCGTCCGACGGTCTGGCGCGCCGGCGATGATCGTGCCCTCGGCAGCGCTACCGGGAACCCACAATCTGATCGTGTTCGGCGCCAGAGTGTCACACCCCTACCTGGAGCCGGTCCGTATGGCCGAAGAGGTGCCGACCGGGCACCTGACCGACGGCGCCAGACCCGCCGCCGAGGTCGCCGCGCACGTTCGTTGGCGCGGCGAACCACACAGTGCCGCAGATCAATTCAAAGCCACCGGCCGCTACCAGCGGTTCACCGATCCCCTACCAACACGCTGGTGAACCCTAGAATCGGCCTTATGACCAGCCACGACGCACCCCACCCCTGCCCCGCGATCGACACCGCGACGCGGCCAGACTGGCGACGCACCGGACACAATCACTTCCCTTACGCCGCAAACCAATCCGGGAAATGGTGGGTGCTCCGCTGCAACTTCGGCTTCCCCGAGCACGACATGTACACCTTGTTCGTCGACGACCAGGCCGCCGCCGACATCACCGCCGACCCTGACCATCCCCTGCCACTGCTTGCCAGCATCGGCGCCCTGCA
Source organism: Mycobacterium sp. FW102-FHT13B02 (assembly GCF_058790275.1). Lineage (NCBI taxonomy): Bacteria > Bacillati > Actinomycetota > Actinomycetes > Mycobacteriales > Mycobacteriaceae > Mycobacterium > Mycobacterium sp. FW102-FHT13B02. The sequence goes on along the minus strand of NZ_JBYTCM010000020.1, from coordinate 57,309 downwards.
CCCGACCAATCCTGACCCTGCGATCCCCCTGCTCGACGACGACACCGCCACCAGGGTCGTGAGTTCGGTGGTCCGCTACGCCGACTACGGAAGCGAACACGGCGACCCGTGCCTGTTCTGCTCCACCAACAGTTGAGACTCGCGATGACTGACAGTCTTGAGATCGTTATCGCCGCCGACGACGTCGCATACCTGGCAGCGGTACTGCGCGGCGAGATCGACGCCGAAGATGTCGACCTGACTGACACCAGCGGCATCGAGATCGGGCTACAGCCGGCACTTTTCGAGCCCGCCGTCGAGGATGGCGAAGTACTCATCGAGGTGCGCACACCGCGCTATCACCTGATGGGTGGATGCCATGGCACGCTGGCTGGCCATATCGCCGATTCGATCGACGGGTCGAGTGCTGTGCAAGTGCCAGTGATGCTGTCCTACCGTGTCTCGAGTGCACCCGAATCAGAGCTCATCGAGGTGGCAGTGTTCTTCGTCGCTGAACGCCCCGTCACACCGACTACTAGAAACTAGTATCTGGCTGGCGTGTTCCATGGCGTTCGTTTAGACGAACTGCGTCCATTCAGAGTTTCCGATAGCCGCGTGAGGACGCTCACGCTCTCGGAGGGCTGTCGCAATCAGCGCGGCCGTCAAGGATCGCGATCAGGTCTGAAGCACGCAGGACGGCTGTATCCGTGATTGTGCCGTCGTCGTCTTCGATTTCGAGAACATCGAACGGGTTGGCACACAGCCGCCGCAACCGGTCGATCTTCGCCAAGATGCCTTCCAGGTCAAGGGAAGGCTCTCGGTCCAGCCCCGAATCGCGCCGGCGGACGACGATCTCCAGATCTGCATCGTCGCCGAACGCCTTGACAGCACGCAGCATGGTGGACACGAAGTCATCGGGTTCGTGCTGTCCGCTGCCCGGCCATGGGGATTCAGTGACGACCGCCGAGTGAGGTCCGGTGCGGTTGCGGACACGAATTGTGCCCGACTCGCCCCGGTTACCCCTGATAGAAGACTCCGCCGCCAACTCCTTGTACCCAATCTTTATGTGTCGCTTAACTTCAGCAAGACCTCATCTGTTGATGGACCGATCCGAATCGGTCGGTCAAACTGCCGGGCCCCCGCCGGCCGAGGTGGCACCGGGCGAGAAAACAGTCATCGCCGCGACCTCCTACCTAATCCGAACTCGCGGCGCGGAGCCGGCGAAGTGGTTCGGCGCTGGCGGCTATCGGGTCGATGTGGGTTGGGGATACTTTCAGCCAATGGCGCCGCTGGCCGTCTGGCAGGTGAAAGCCCTGGGTGCTTACCACGATTCGCCACCTGCCTGTTGCGCTCCGCAACTTGGAGGGGATGTTATACAGGTGCAGTGTCTGCCCGGGATGCTGGGGGTCGGGTGCTGAAGCAACGGGTCGCTCGCCGAGTTCTAACAAGACGCTGTCCCATCCGAGCTTCTCGGCACCACACCATTGCGCGGCGCCCCACTCCTTGAGGATTCGTGTTACATCCCAGCTTGTTTCGATCAGGTCCGCGGGAACGGCCTCTCCGTGCCAGCAGTAGACGCTGAATCCGTCGCGGTAGATGATCGCGGGGCCGTCCGGGTTGTGTGGTCGACCTTGTGGGTCGGTGTGGATGTGTTCGGGTCGCTCGGTGGCGATGACGGTGTCATTCATCGGCCACCACCAGCCTGTGTTCCGCACGACCTGGATGCGTCCCTGCATGGCGGGCACTGGCACGTCGAGGGAGCTCAGTAGCGCCGCCAACCACGACGAGCTCTCTGGGCTGTGTGAGAACCCTCTCCAGCCGTCCCACATGTAATTCGTCAGGGTTGGTGCTGATTGGCTGCCGTAGCTCCAGGATGCGGTGTGGAGGGCAATCGAAGCGGTGATTTCAGGCCCGACGTAGCCGAGGTGCGCATGAACCCTGGCGGTGGTGGTCCGAATATTTCGGGCGAGGTCTCGGCGATGGGATGCCAGCGATCCCGGTGGATGTTGGCGCGCAGAACGTCGGCTACAGCCTTGTTCATGTTGTCCTGCGCTTCCCAGGCCCACCGCTCGGGTCGTGTTCTGCCTAGCCAACTTTCGACTTGGGTGAGGAAGTGTTTGTAGCATCGCTCGCGGATTGATTGATCGCTGGCCTCCCAGGAGTTTGTCCATGAGGTCCGCACGGTGTGGCCGTGCATCCACATGAGGCTTTGCGCCAGGGCCCCGGCCAGTGGCGAGTCGAACCAGAGAACTGTTTTCGGAGGTTGGAGGCCCTCGGCCCGATACATCTGGCGCATTCCGGCTTCTGCAGCGGCCCGGTCAACTGGCCGGGTGCTCATCGTGTCGGCGTGCCAGCCTTCGATGAATTCGGTTAGCGCCGTGCATCGTTCAGCGGTGAGGCTCTTGAGCCCCTGCGCCGGGCGCCAAGAAAGCGGATCGCGATACTGTGTCGGCCGGTAGTGGGACCTCACCGGATCTGGGTGCGTGGTCGCGGTGAATCCATCCCGGTACACCGCGGTGCGGACCGGCGATTTCCTGCACTGTTGAGGGACGATCGGCCAGGATCGCCACATCCTCAAAACCGCACCACCAACTGACCTGCCGCGCGACCTGGATCAGCCCGGCCGCATCGTACGGCTCGATGCCCAGCGCCGCCAGCGCAGCGAGGTAAATGATCTGCTGGTCGATCGGCTGATCGAACAGGGCGTCGAAGGCCCACAGGCCACCGCCGTTGTTCCACAGTAGGTTTCGGGCGGCGAGCGCCGCCAGGTGTCGCTCGATGTGTGCATGGGTTTGGCGCCACTCGACCGCCGGCACTCCGGTGAGCTGTTTCTCCCAGGGCTTGAAGTCGAACGGGTTCACGCGACTCGCGTTGTTCACCAAGTCTTTGGTGACGCGCCTGGCTCTGTCGTGCTTTGAGTACCGATCACGCCCGACGCGCACGCCCGCGTCGCGCAGGGTTGCCGTGATGCGGCGGGGATCCACCGGATCGCCTTGCACGGAAGACATTTCGTTGATGTACAGGCCGCCAGCGACGATTTCGGCTGCCATCACAGCGGCCAGCGGTGAATCGAACCACAGGTAGCGTTCCGGCGCTGGCAGTCCCATGCTCTTATAGGCGGTTCGCACACCGGCCTCGGCCACGTCGCTTTGCGACGGTGCGCCTCTACGCTCTGCGGCTATCCAGTCCTCACGGAAGTGTTCTAGCGCCGCAAGTCGTTTCGGGGTCAATCGTGGAAGCTCGGCGCGGTGCACCAGTCCATGACCGCCCAGGCCGCGGACCCGCTTGAAGCGGTGGATGGACTCGCCCACCGCGGGCGTTCCGGGGCACGCATCAATAGGTAGGCCATGCCAGAGCCGTGTGCACCGGCAGCGGCGTTCGGCCGGGACGGCAGGTTCACCGGCGGCGAGCTGCTCGTCGACGAGATTCTCGATCAGGTGGAGCACCTGTTGCTCCGGGTTCGCTTGCTGCGGTGTTGTCATGGCTGTTGCCTCCCTTGCTCGTACCTTCACCGGATGTCGCTAGGCGCTGGTCCGCCGGCTGAACGGCGGAGCACCCACTGATGAGCTGACAGCAGTCCGGAGACGACTCCTCGAATCTGGGCGGTGTCTATGAGCGTGAAGTCTGGCCACCAGTCCAGCCCCCGCCCTGGCCCGCCAGAAATGCCGACGCATCCATCGCACGTGATCACCTTGAAGGTGCGGTCCTCATACCAAATCTCGGTGCTGTACTCATTGGGTTCGCGCCCCGAAACCTCTACCCGCAGTGGGTTGGTCCGGATACTGGCTGCGGCTGCTGCTCCTGCGAGGCATTCAATCTCGGCACGGAGCACGGCTAGCGCATCAGCCGCCGTCGCCTCATGAAGTGTCATCACCGGTCCTTGCTGTCGTTCCGCCTAATCTGGACCGTTCGCCTGTGTTTAACCGCGCGCGGTCGACAAGCAACCAGCATTGAGCGTGCAAAGCGGCTAGCGCCGGATCTATCGCTACATCCGTGGGGCGGCACTGACCCACGTCAATCCCCGCGGGCATCAAGGATGCCAGCCCGAGCCGAATAGCGGTGGCGACATCCGCCGGGTAGGAGTCAAGTTCCGAACGTGTCAGTGGAGCCGTCGGGACGATCGGCAACCGTGGCGCCACCACGGCAAACACTGTCCCCCCGGCATAGGCGATGACTAAGCCGAGGATCACCTGTGCGGACAGCTTGTCGCGCGCGTTCAGGAAGAGCCCCGCAAGTAGTCCGATGAGGCTCGCCCACAAGAACTCCCACCAGATCACCCGGTGAAGCAGCACGGCACGACGAAGGCGAGCGCGGTCGACAGGATTGACCAGCAGGACTTCGCTCCCCTGACTTCCATCTGCTGATAGGTCGGTCCGAATCAGCCGGTCACCGGCCGGGCCCTGGCCCCAAATGGCCCCGAGCGAGAACTCAGTCATCATCGCCGTCCGGAGCGTGGACATATCCGTCACCGACCGAGGTGATGACCAAGTCCGCTAGGTCTTCGGAACTGACCCAGATGGTGACGCACCGGTTCTGTTCGCTGTAGTCGAACCATGTGACATGGTCGAAGCGGTCGAAGACGACAGGCATTTCGATGCGCTGCCCATGACCGTCTGTTTCGATCTCGCACACTGGATATTCGCCCCACTGCCCGGTGTTGAAGGTCGTGGTGCTGGCGGCCCAGCCGCGTGAACGCAGTTCTGCAGCAAGCGCTTCCGCCGTAGCAGGAACGCAGAGTGCATCGGCCGCGGAGCACGGATTGTGTTGCTGCTGCGCTTGAACGATCGCGCGGACGCGGCCCTGGCACGCTTTCCGGTTGGCACACCGCCAGCCGGATCCGGGTAGTTTTGTCGGCTCGAATTTGTAGCAGTATTGGTGTTTGGTGACACCACAGACGCAGCACGCATGCGCTTGACGAAAAGTCCCCACGGCGGCTCCCTTCTGTTCCGAATTGCGCGGCACCTGACGAGTCAGCGGCGGTGCGCCGGCGTCGATACGCACACCTCGGCCTGAGCTGACCGGTACCTGATGCCAGCAAGCGGCTGGTCATCAGGATGAAGTAGCTCGCCATGCTGCTCCTCGAAGCCCCGGCGCAGCGCGTCGTAGGCCTGCTGGTCGATCAATCGCCCGATGTGTGGGCGCACGGCCAGCGCGAGGTACGGGTCTGTTGTACCCGTGCACTCCCGGTGGGAGAGCAGCCATTCGAAACCGCCAACCTTGCCGAGAACTTCGGCCGCTCGTGACGCTTCAGACCCCGTGTTGAAGTGCTCGCCGCTACCGTATTCTCCGGCGTACCACGAGTCGTACGGCGTGGAGCCATACCGACAGGCAACCTCATGCAACCGCCAGTACTCAGGACTCGCCGGATCGACGAGCCAATCCCGCAGTAGGCGATCCTCGACGGCGGCATATTGGCTGACACCGCCGCGGGCCTCCCCGGTCGCGACCACCCGAACCGCGCGGTAGCCCGTCGGATTTCTGTGCCACATATCCCATACCTCGACGGCAGCCCAGTCGTAGCCGTCAAGGCTGTCATAAAGCTCGAACGACTCCGGGCTCGAATGGAACACTCTGTTGGGCAACCAAACAACTCCCGGCGGCGCCGTCGCCATTGTCGCTAAGTCCTCCAGATACTCCTGCCCATCTGGGTCAATCACGAGCCACTTCGGGGAGTCTGGACCCGCCTCCTTCGCTGCCGAATCCGAATGCGCATCACCCAGTACCTCCCTGGCCGCTACATCATGCTCCTGCATCGTCATACCTCCTTGGGTTTTCGCACCTTCACCGGTCGGCCTAGACACCGTTCACAACCCACTTGGTCTTGCCATCGTTGACATAGATGACTGTGTAATCGCGGGTAGCCTCAAGCAATTTCGCGTATTGCCCGGCCCTAGACGAGTTCGCAAAGCGCGCTTCGGCCATGGGGTCAGCCTTGCCCGGAAGGACCTCGGCGGTCACGGTAATCGGCACCTTTTGAAGCTCGGTCGCCACTCGCTCAGCTGCTCGGGCGAACAACAGAACCTCGGGTTGGTGCCGCGCATCCGCAGAGTCGAAATCATGAGGTCGACGAATCGCCTCCAGGTCCTCCGCGATTGACCGTACCTCACAAGACTCAGCGGTCATGTTCCGAATTTCCTTTCTTCCGTGGCGCTTACGCGGACTGCTCGTCGTCATCGACCGGCGTCGGTGTGATCCCCAGAGCGGAAAGGGCTGCGAGGTACTCGCTCACTTCTCTGGGATTTTCGTCACGCCACTGTTTCCAGCTTGAGTGCATGAGCTTCCAGTTCATCCAAGTTGGATGATCCGGCTTCACCCTGAACGGTTCTTCACCCGCTACGCAGCGTTCGCAACGCGCCGGATAGACCTCGCCGTTCTCGTCGCGCAGATCGTGCATCCCATCAGGGCTGTAGCTGTACTTGAGGTGCGCTTCGCAGAAGTACATTCCACAGGTCCTATCGCTGCCGTGATGGTCTCCGCCGCAGGCGTAACCAATTCCTCGGTGGATCTCAGCGTCACAGTCGGGGTGCTCACAGTACGTCGGCACCGCGTATCCGATGTCACGCTTCGACCCGAAGTCATAGCCAATTGACCAGCCCATTACGAATCTCCTTCTGTCTCTTGGTGCTGACGTCTACGCCGATGTGGCCGCGCTCTTGGCCGTTTCCGAACGGGCCCACTCGATGACCCCCTGCATGGCGCGGGCGCTCCCGTAGTCCTCGCCCACGCGCGCCAACAGGCGGTCCAACTCGGCGTCGCGCGTGTAGCTGGTCAGCCGCCAGGCGCTGATGAATGCCAGCACACGGCGAAACTCGTCACGTTCGGCGGCCGTTGCCTCCCACAGGTCTCGCGTGACGTACTCCGTCGTCTGCCCGTTCTGGACGATCGACAACCGATGGTCACGCAAGATCGGATGATCGTCTGGATACCGATGTGCGGCGGTGGTTGTCTGCGTCGATTCCTCAGTCACCCTGTCTCCCATGTACGTATCTAGACCGGGCTGCCGGAGCGAAGTGCTTCGAGTAGTTGTTCGCGTTCGGCGTCGATCTTCTTAAGGTCGATGCCGAAGTAGTCAGCGATCAGGGCCAAGGGACTGCGGGGGTCTTGAACGTCCTCGGTTCGGGTGACCGTCACCCAGCCGGTGCCAGAGCACTGCGGGCACTTCCCCTTCTCGTTTCCCAGATAGCCCCTCAGTGTTCCGTGGACGCAGCCGTCTCCGAATGCCAGTACAGTTCCAGTGCAGGGTATTTCAACTTTATGCGTCACCTGCTTAACCAATCGGAGCCCTTGATCGTCACGGAGCCAATCGAGAAAATCTCCGACCGTTTGCGATTCGCCACTAGCGATGATCTCTCGCTGTTTGTCCAGCTCCGGTGTGGCAGACATGTCCAAACCCCCTACGTGTGTTGATGGTTGGCTATTTCGCACTGTCGCTGGTCGTGATCGTCGATGCCGCCGGCCAGTTGTTACAGACGTCGACGAACTGCCGTACGAGGGCAACCAGAGCGTCAGCCGCATCCGCCTTGGCGCCTCGATCGCCAGCAGCGGCAGCGCTGGCGACCCGCCGCTCGGCGTCGTCGAGTGCCTTGATGTAGCTGTCCAGCATCGACAGGATCGCCTCTGTGTCAGGGGCGAGTTCGTCGTTAGTGCCCGGCGGCACCGGGAGCGCCGGTCGAGGCGAATCGGCTGCGTCTACGGCCGCGTTCAAATCAGCGTCCGTGGGGTCACCAACAAACCGCCAGAAGACATCTGGGCAATCCGCGCCACGCCTGATCCGCTCCACCACGCCTAATCGATCAAGCGCGCACAGTTGCGGGTAAACCCGGTAACCGGTCTCGTCGTATCGGTTCGCGCCCAGCAGCTCGCATACCCGGCGCGTCGATATCGGCCGCGGCCACTCTGTCCGCAGAGCGGCAAGGATCTGATCGCGCATCGCGACGGTCCGCGGGGACGGCCTACCCATCTTCGGAGTCCCCTTCCCTGCAGATGGGACGCGCCGCCTCAGGTGCGACTTGGGACGTCACCACTGAGAACCCGCCGCGCTGAACATGAATCAGCGCTTCGAGCACTTGCTCGGTCTTACCCCGACGGCCCCGCTGAAAGCTGCTCATCGCGCTTCTCCATTACGGATTGACTGTTGCGCCGAACCTGATCCGAGGGCACCGACGAAGGGGAAGCTGGCTGACTTGTTCCTCTCCGTCAGGCCGAGAAGGTCGAAGTGGACCCGTTCTTGCCGGCGGCTGCCTGGCAGCTCGCGTTGTTCAGCGGGGAACCGCCACACCCATGTCTCGTAATACCCGTCCCACTCGGTTTCAATGGGGCCGCTCACCCAGTCGGCGATCTCGGTCGCGCCGATGTACGTGTCAAAGGCTTCCTCGGATTGGAGGAAAGGCAGCGCCCCGCAGCCGCCGGTATCTTTACGCGATCGGTCACAGTCGGCCCGGTGCTGATCCTCGCAGTCGGCTACACAGCCGAGTCGGCATTCACTACCGGCGAGTGCCTCACAGACAAACTCGACGCTGCCCGACTCGTCGACCACGATGCGGTGCCCAGTAGTCTCCATCGTTCGCGATCCCCTTCCATGTTCTGGTTCCTGTTAATTGGAGTCCGGTTAGCCGATGACGGCACACTCGGGGCACCGAGGTGCGTCGTGTGGCAAATCCTCGGCCGGCTCGTCAGCATCGGTGTACAGCCGGTAGCCGCAAAGAGCGACCGGTCCGCGACCTAACTCAAGGCGCTCTTTGAGGTACTCCCACCGTCCGACTGCGTGAACGACACGGTCGGGGTCGTATGGGCTTGCAGCCACACAGAGATCGGCGGCCGTCAAATCTCTTGGCGGATCACTGAACTGGCCCGTGTACCGCCACGACACAAGGCACTGAACGGCTCTCACTAGCAGCCAGACCACCACCCCACAGGCCGCCGCACCGGCCAGCACGTGCACGTTCAGTTCCACGTTTTCGACAGTCGCATGAGTCCGGGCCGTCTTCAACAGGCCTACCCCAAAGCCGCGTGTAGGGCCTCACGCCCGGCCGTTCAACCCCTGCGCTACACCCGCGCGCAGACCGACATCGCGCTTCAAACGGTGTTGAGATCCTGGGTGTCGGCGACGGCGGCAAAGCCTAGCGTTCCGCATACCGGGCAGGGAGCGGGATTGTCGGCGCGGCCGCCCTGAGAGAGAAGGTGGTTGAGATGCCCGGCGCACGTCGCCGTAGGGCGACCGTCGGTGTGTCCACACGGCCATCCGATGAGCACGCCCGCAGTGACTCCCCCGCGGTGCTGCCCATGCCATTGGCACGCCCTGGTGCCCGGCCGCCGGCGGGAGGTCAGGACCGAGGCCACGGGGCGGCCTTTCGCAGCTCAAGTATCGGGTTGGTGGTATCCAGTTCCACGATTTCGACAGTCGCATGAGTCCGCGCAGTCTTCAACAGGCCGACGACTACCCGCCCTAGCGGTCAAGCGCGTCAACCAGCGTTCGTCAAGGCCGTCAACCAACCAAAGCGATTGCGCTGAAACAGCTTGGCGGAAAAGCCCGTTCGATGTACCGATCTGTCGGTCCGGTACGCAAGGATAGGCCCATGCAGGGTGGAGAATCTGCCCCTCACACGAGCAACAGGAGTGATGAACATGCACACGATGGCACCGCGCCCAGGATATCGAAGCGCGACAACGGCTTTCACACCAAACTGATCACAGGCATACCGGACATCGCATCACAAACCGAGCGCGCGCCGACCGATCGCCTCACTAAGGACCTCAAGTTCGGCCAGAACAGCGCTCGCCGCCCAGATTCGGTTTCTCGATCCCGAGGACAACACCTCAACGACTCCGGCCTCAACGAGGCGTCCCAGCGCCCGGTAGGTGCTGGCATCGGTTGTGCCCGTGAGGCTTTGCGCCGTATCGGCATTGAAGATCGGGGTCTGCAACAGCGCGTCGATCAGTGCCTCGTCCGCCGATCCGGCGCGCGGCCGCGCCAGTTGCCGCCAACGGGCCGGCAGATCGGCGAGGCGGCGCGCGGATTCCTGCGCTGCCGCGCTGGCATGTACAGCCGCGGTGGCCACGTAGTCGACCAGGCTGTCGACATCACCGCGCCGAAAGTCCCCCAGTCGCGCGAAATATGTCTCGGTGTCCGCAAGCATCACCGAGGCCACCGGCACCGTCACCACGCGGGTCAGACCCCGGCGTCGCAGCACCGCGGACAGCAACGCCCGACCGATACGGCCGTTGCCATCGATGAACGGGTGAATCGACTCGAACTGAGCGTGCACGATCGCGGCCTGGGCCACGACCGGCAGATCGTCGCGGGCCGCGAACGCCAGCAGATCCTCCATCAACTCCGGCACCTGATCCGGCGGTGGCGGAACGAAACTCGCCCCCAACGGCGAGTAATCGCTACCGCCGATCCAGTTCTGCACACTGCGCAGCTGCCCCGGCTCGTCGGCGTAAGGATCCGGCGCCATCAGCAGCCGATGGGCCTCCAGGATCGACGGCAGCGAGATCGGCCCGACATCAGCCGACGCCACCAGCTCGCTGAGCGCCTGAACCGCCGCGAGCTGAGACTGGGCGGCCTCGGTGGCCTTGCCGCCGGCCGCGGCTTTGCCGAAGGCACGCCAGCCGGCATCGACCTTCTCGATGCGCGACGAGGCAATCGACTCGCTGCGCAGGAGGAATTCCCTTACCGGAACCAGATATTCGCCCCACCCTGCTTCTAGCCGCGCGACTTCGATCAGTGCCGCATCGTGGGCGCGAGCAGTGCGGCCTGTGGGATCGTATGGGAGGTTGGCGATCGTCGGTGGGATCGCGGCGGCATATTCGGCGAGGGTGCGGTCTTCTCTTTTGCCTTGGCGGCCGCGCGGGACCCACGGATAGGTGTGACTCCCGTGCGCTGGCCATCCCATACCAAACCCTTTTCCGATAAGCGTCACCTAGCTCATTCTTATCGTACTTTAGCGTCATAACATATGTCATGCGGTCCATCGTCCGCGCCCAATCGATGTGCCGGCCCCCAGACTGCGACCGCCGACGAACCGGAATCAGCACAGGCGGACCGCCCCGGGCGGTGTGGATCAGTCCTCGATCGGCTGGACCCCGATGAATGCCGCGAGGTCGGCGACGTTACGGTGCCGGTCGAATTCTCGCAGGTGCTCGATATAGCCGCGCTTGTCGATATTCCAGTCGTATTGGAGCTCAGCCGGGTCTTGCGCTGCGATGAACACGAGATCGGCGAGAAGCCGGGTAGTGCGGCCATTTCCGTCAGTGAACGGATGCACGCGCACAGTCTCTGCGTGCACAGCGACGCCGAGCTCGCGTGGTGTCCAGTCTGCTGCGCGCTCCCACCGGTAACCGATGTTGCCCATGGCCGAGCGGAGCTCGACGGCGATGTGTTCAGGGGCGACGCCGATGTTGACTTCGTGTTGGCGCCAGCGGCCGGCCCACATCCAGATATCGCCGTAGAGCTGGGTGTGCAGGTCGCGCAGGAAGTAGTCGTTGAGCAAGTCGTCGAGGGTCAGGGAGCCGTCGAGGGCTGCGGCCAACTGGGTTTCGGTGACGTCCTGCAGAACCGCCGACTCGAGGTCGTAGATGTCGGCTCGGGTAATCGGTGCGGCGAGGGTGTCGATGACGTGCGGCACTAAGGCGGCCAGCTCGTCACCGGGGATCGGAGTCTCGCCGTAGCCGGGTTCCAGCGGCATCAGTGCTTGCGGGCCTGCCGCTCAGCTAGGAGGGCCTTTACGCCGCGGGAACGAACGTGGCCGGCCGGGACGGCCCGGTTCTCCAAGCTCGTCGATGCCGCGGCTGCACGAGCGGCAGCTTTCTTGATGGCGGCTGCCTTCACTGGCGTCGCCTTGGCGCTGGAGGCAGCCTTCACTGACCCGCCTGATCTCTGCTGACCTGGCTGGCTCATTGCTGCACCTCCCACTGTGGCGACGTCTACGTTCACGTATTGATGATACCGGCTGAGGCGTACGGGGCCATGATCTGCGCTGTTGGCCGAATCGAACATCCGTTCCGGATTCGTTGGGTTGGTGAAAGTGTCGCCGGCGCGGGCTGCTCCGCTGGGGATCAGCGCAGCGGTGCCGAAGGTAGCGGCGGGGTGGCCGTCGCCGGCCGATTGACCGCCAGCATCAGCCGACGGTGATTAGCGGTGTGGGCCGGTTAGTCGACGATGCCGTCGCATAGCGGGAAGTCGTCCCCGAAATGGTTAGGCCGACCACTGTTCCCACGGTAGATGAACATCCTCGGACAGCTTCTGGGGCTCCCACTTCACACGAATCCGGTAACCGTTCAACACGTCGCGGCCCGCCGGGACGTAGCCCGGCTCGTTCCACGCATGCTCGACCGTCCCAATCGGCACGCATCGCCGTCCTTCAGCTTGCGGGAATCCAGATGGAAACATCAGGTAGTAGTGCCCGTCGCCAGTCAGGGCCATAACCTGGCCCTCTTCAAACGGATAAAGGAAGTCGAGCGGATACCAACGACCTAGCCATTCGAAATCCGAATCGGCATAACCAAAATGCCTCAGCGACGGTGGGGTACGAAGAAACCCGCTCTCCACGTACCGCGAACTTCCATCGGGCCACAGATAATCAGCGGCCAAGGTCTTGGTGATCTGCCTAGCGCTCGGTAACGCAGACCGGTCAATCAACTCAGTCGACACAACCCGAACTGAACCTCGAAACCTGACACCGAGCATAGGAAAGTCAGGATCCACGCAGGCGGGCAATGCGCCCGGATCGATTTGACACACAGCATGTCCATGGCCGAGCACACTGAACGCGATGGCAACGTCCTTAGACGTGCTGGCGTGCACGTAATTTTCGGAATCCGGCGCTTTCTCATACCGGAAAGCTTCCCGCTCTCCAAGCTGCGACTCCGGGTAAATGGCCGTCACCGCTGCAGGATCCGAACACCGCCCCAGACCGTGCCAATACACAGGCCGATCCACGCCAAACTCCATGCCATCCCCCCGGGATGTTTGTCACCAGCTCAATGCTTCTTCGACCATACACACGGACCACCACCGCTACTGCGAGTGCTTCGACCTGTTCCGGCAGAACTGCTGCGCGGCAATCAGAACCGGGCCTTCAGCCGTCCGGTGCGACAGCCAGCCCAAATCAGTGGTGTCACACCGCGCACCCATTAGTGTTACACTTGTTCAATGCCCACGGTCCGCCCTCGCCATCCCATCACCGAGACCGACGAGATCACCCACGCGCTCCGCACAGCTCGCCGCGTCTGGCCCGAACTGTCGGATAAGCCCACCGCGCTGCTACGTCAGCTGATCCTCGCCGGAGAACGGAGCATCGACGACCGCACATCGCGTCGACGTCATGCCATCGAAGCCACGGCCGGATCGCTGGCCGGCACCTTCGGTCCGGGTTATTTGGACGACCTGCGACAGGACTGGGCGGAATGATTGTCTTCGATGCGAGCGTCCTGATCGCCCACTTCGAGCCCGCCGACGCGCATCATCAGCGGGCCACTGCGCTTCTGCGCGAGCTCGCCGAATATGAGTTCTGGTCGAACACAATCACTCTCGCTGAGTTTTTGGTAGGCCCGACCCGACTGGGGACCGTCGACGCAGCCCGTCAGGGCATCCTCGACCTGGAGATCCAATCGCACGGGATTGGCGCTGACGGCTGGCCGACTCTTGCTGGACTACGGGCAAAGACCGGTTGCAAGATGCCCGACTGTTGCGTGCTGTACACGGCAATCGAGCTGGGCTCTGACGTCGCGAAGATCGCTACCTTCGACGACGCGTTAGCCTCAGCAGCGAAGAAACTGAGCATCGGCGTGGTGGCCTAAACAAACAGCCGTCAGGCTACCGCTTCGGCCCGTTCCGGCAGAACACGCTGCGTAGCCATCAGCCCCGCATACGACACATCCGCCAACGTCGCCCGCGTGGGGGCGGCTCCCAACGCCAACAGCAGCGCCTCGAACCCCCGCAGCATCATCTCGTTGTTAGTGTGCGCCACCCACTGCGGCTCATCGACACTCGGCGCACCGATCAAGCCGACCGAAAGCTCCTGCATACGACCAAGAACCAGCTTGGCCATCGCGGCGGCACCAGGGCGACCAATCTCCGACACCGCCGCCACCCGCAGCTGCGCATCCTCAGCCATACGCCGGCCATCGAACGTACGCGGGTCACCAACGAACGTCGCGTTGTGCTCCCCCACGAGCCACTGCGCCACAGCACCTATCTGCTCAACCAGATGATCGGGATCCTCCGGCAACGATTGAATCCACTGCCAACGACTCGGAGCCAGAAGCTGCAGCCGGTGCCGACCTGCCTTGTTATGCAACGGATTCGGGATAATCACATGACTTCCCTCGTCGGCAACAACAACGACCTTCTCGGCGAAGTACCCCCGCTTGGCATCGGCCCAGGTCCGGGTCACAACAAACCGCGGGTTCTCCCCGATCGCCTTCGCATACTCACCAAGTACCAGCGCCGACGGCTCCATCCCCCGCCAGCTCCACCGCACATCGTTGGGCACCTGCTCGTCCAGGTGAGCCACCGTCACCCCAGCCGGCAGATACACACCTGCCGGAATCCACGACATGCCATGACGTTCAGCGATCACGAACCGCTGCGACAATCCGGAACCGAACACCGCGCACGACCAGCCGCCCGGCAACAGCGAGCCGCCCGGGGCCTCCGGATCATTCAACGCCCCCACCAAAGCCATTGCAGCACCGAATTCCGGTGTCGCACGCAAACCTTCACCAAATGAGTGGGAACCCATCTTCGCCGCCTTCAAGGCCGCCGACGCCGCACCCATGTTCATCAAACCGGGCGGCGGAGCCGACGGTGGCGGACCAACCGGAGATGATCCACCAGCCGGGTTCGGCGCAACCGGCGGCGTCGCCGCAGTCGGCGCGTTCGGAACACCAGCCGGCGCCGGCGGCGCCAGCGGAACACCCCCCATACCGCCGCCAGTTCCAGCGGGTGCGGGCGCAACCGGGGCCTGCGCGGCGGCAGCGGCCTGAACCTGCGGCGCACCCGTCGCCGGCGCCGACGCTGCCGGCGGAGTCGGCGCTACCGGAGCCGCCTGCACAGTGGACCCCGCGGCCGGCTTAAACGGCTGGCTGCCCTGCGGTGGCACTGCGCCCGTACCAATCGGAGGCTTCGAAAGTCCTTGCGCCGCACCGGACAGGAACTGCTGAGACGGATTGAACGACGCCGGAGACGCTGACGACGGCGCGGACGCTCCACGCCCCAGACCCGACATCCCGCTGCTGCCAAGACCACCAGCCGACGACGGACTCGGCACGCCACCGCCCTTCGGCAACATGGATCCAGCACTACTCATCTGCGACACGCCAGAAGTGCTAGGCACGCTGCCGCCTGCGCGCGGTTCCGGGGACGAAGGAACTGTTCCTGAACTCGCAGGCGATGCCGTTCCGGTCGGCGTCGACCCAGCTTTCGATCCCTGAGTCGAAGTGCCCGACTCAGATTGGCCCGACGGCGAGGATCCGGATTTTTCACCCTGTGTCTTCGGCCCTGCCGAAGAGCTCTTCTCGCCCTGGTTAGACGATGACGTACTCGGCTTAGCGCTGTCCTTAGCACCTTGTTCGCCCAGGCCCGCCGGTGGCGACCCCGCCTTGTCCCCGTAAGTGACGGTATTGTCGACCGGTTTCACGCCACCGTAGGTGTACTTCTGTCCCAGCGGAGCATTGTTGATTAGGGGCTGCAGGTTCGGTGAGTCGGGCATCACCGGCACGTTGATGCCGTTGTACAGGTCTTTGTTGGCCTGTTTGGCGTCGTCTGTGATGGTCTTGATCTCCGCGCGGAGTTGGCGGATGCGCTCGGCCCGCGCCTCCAAGGCATAGCCATCTGCCATTTCCAGAATTGCAATTTCAAATTCGCGGGCATCAATCATCGCTTCAGCCACGGCGGTCTCGGTAGAAATCATCATCTTCGTCTGCGCGACGGATTCGGCTGCGGCTCCCATGGCGCCAGCACCTTTTGCCATCCATCCGCCGAGATCTGATGCTTTTCCACCCACGGTCAACGTCGCGTCGACCTGGTTGTCGAAACCTTCCTGCAAAACCCCTTTTAGTGCCGCACCGTCCTGGTTGGCCTTACGTTCTGCGACGCTGCTGCTCGCGCCCGCCTTGGTCAAGGCTTCGGCGACGTGGGCGACCGCGAGCTCATCAATATCTGGCCAGTTGCTGCCAATCAGATCGTGCGGACTGGGCGGCTTTTCGATCATTTGGTCGCCGTGCAGACGGCTTTGACTGCCCCGTTAAACGAGATGACCGCATCCCAGAACCGCTGGTCGCTAGGCTGATAATTCGGCAGTCTTGTCGCGTACTCAGCTTCGTAGGCCGCCTGCCCCTTCATCAGGCCAGCCAAATAGGGATCGCTCGCCTCCGCTGCAAGCCTCCGCATATCAGCCGCTTCAGCTTGAAGCACAGGAATGACTGCCATTGACAGCGCGCGCTGATCTGGCGTCCACTGGTCGGCCGACAGCCGCGGATCCGTCTTCGTCCAAGAGGCCTCCTTGGCGTTATACGAATCCACCTGCGGAGCCCATTTTGCACACACCGGATCGGGGGCGTTCGGCACGCCAGCATTCACTGACGCTGGAGGCACCTCGGCGGTCACGGTGACCGGCGCGGACTTGGCGTCGCTGCGGTTGGCGGCGCCAATGAGTCCGCCGGCGATCCCCCCGACAATCAGCGCGATGGCCGCGGCCCCGCCTGCGATCGCAAGCCAACGGCTACGGCCTTTGCCGGACTCGTTCTGGTTTGCGATGGCGATGAGCTGCGCCGGATTGATGTTGAGTTCGCGGACCGCGGTGTCGATGGCGTTGGCCGGCAGTGACATGTCGGCGAGCCGCTTGACAAGCTTGGCCAGCGGGATCTGAGCGGCGGTGTACATCGGTGCGGGGCCGGTGTCGTTGGCCGGGATGAAGCGGCGGACCAGGTCCTCGCGGAGGCCGGATTCGTGAGCGAGCTCAGCGGCGCTGACCCAGCGGCCAGGCGCGGCCTGAGGCGCGGCGTAGGTGGTCATATCGTGCGCACTCCGTTCACTAGCTCGGCGCCGTGCTGGTCAGCGGCGGTCATCCGGTCGGCGGCGGCTTGCACACCTTGACGCAGTTGGTCGACGCTCGTGTTGTAAATGCCAATCTGAGCGTTCGCAATGGTCATCATTCCTTTTGCGGCCGCCGCGATCGCTTGACTCTTGGGATCACTGCCCGCGAGTTCAATCTGTTCGAGTGGTTGCAAGTGCATCCCGAGAGAGCGCGCTGCTTGGGCTCCAGCGGTGGTGTCGCCGCGGACGTCCATAAGTGGGCTCCTTATCCTCAGTTCGCTGTGAATTGCTGGTCAACGGATTCTTTGATGCTGCATCGTGCGTCGTCAAGACGGTTGTTGTAGTCGGCGACAAGAGTCCTGTCGGTATCGATGGCGTCTTGCAGCGCGGCGATGATCGCTCGACTCTTTGGGTCGCTGCCTGAGAGTTCGACCGGTTCGACAGGTTCCATGTGCACGCCGACAGAGCGCGCGACCTGCGCACCGACGGTGTTGGCGTCTGAGTTCATGGACTCCCCCTGTCATTTCCCCTTCAATAGCCAGTCTATGCGGCTTGTCGACATTTCGACAGAGATGCAAACAAGCAGGTCAGGAACCGTAATGCGGCGGGCTCTGGCACGCGGCGAGTCGGGGGCTCTCGGAATGTTCTGTCGATGATTCTCAGGTGAACTTTGCAAAGCGTGTGTGCGCCGTCGACGCGGTGACGCCCAGGACGCTCCCGATGGCGGCCCAGGTGGCTCCTCGTTGTTTTGCGTCTCGGATAGCAGCGATTCGGCTTTGCGGGTCTGCAACGAGCCGCAGAACGAGCAGTGACCAACGTATTTCGTACGGTGCGAGTCGTTCCCATTCGGGAGCGTCGCTCGCTCGCGTCATGAGCAAGTGTTGGACGGTTTGGCTGTCGCCGAGTCCGGCGCCCGGGCCGTTCAGTAGCCGTTCCGTTGAGAGTTGACGGGCGGCTTCGAGGCCTGCAACCGACACCATCTCGCGGTTTAGCACGAGTTCTTCGTCGGTGAGGTCATCGAACATTCGCAAACAGTAACCCCGATTGCGTCGGATGTGCGATAGGGCCGCCTGAGACCCCTACGTTTGATCTACCAACACAGTGATATTTGATTTACTCTAATGTGATGTTTGATTCTGCCGAACGTGCGCTGGCGTTGGGCCTCCAGGAGGATCGGTTTGTAGCGGAGTATCGGGATCGCGTGTTCCGCGCAATGGCCAGCGTGAACCGGTTCATCCTCCACGGGACGCCCGAGCAGTTTCACCGCGCCTCGCGACATTTGGACGAAGCGTTGTCCCTTGGCTTGCAGTTAGTCGGGGCCGACGAACCGGCGGGCCCGGCGATTGTTGAACAGGTGCGCGACTTGGTTCGAGGTGCAGGACCCCACTGAGTGAGACGCAACCCTGCGACGATAAAGACAGACCTATACGTTCCACCGCCGTGACGGTTCCTGGTTTTCGACCGTTCCTGGGTTTCCCTGAGGGGCGTGAGCCTCGACTTGGACTGACCGAACGTGGGTGGTCTGGCCACTGCCGGTGCGCTGACAACGTGGCACCTGCCTGGGGCTGATCTTCGATGACGATATGGCGCAATTGGCCAGGGATCGGTCCTAGGTCCTGCTTGGTCGCGCTGATGGCAGCGTGGACTCGACTGGCGGGCAATGGTTTTCATTGGCATCGCCTCTATCCGAGCGCTCCGGCCTTGCAGGCGGCGAGTTCCGAGTAACAGCGGTTCGGGACTCAGTTTTTGCCGTGCCGTGCCCGTGGTTATAGAGGTCGTTATGAAGTCTCCGCCTCCTGAAGGTGGCGGTTTCCGTACTGGCTGCCGTTGTTAGGCGGCGGTTTTCGGGTTTTGACGCTTCGTAGCCTGCCTGGTGGCGTTGGGCTCCACGTCCTGCAAGGCCACTTCCTGGCCCTGTTGTTTGATCACGATGGCGGCGTTGGTGTCAGCGTTTCCGGTCCACCCGCATACAGGGTCAGCGCATCGGAACACCGCTTGGTTTTCGCGTTGCCCCGCTGCGGTGGACCCGCATCGGTGGCACGTCTGGGACGTGCCGTGTGGCCGGACCCGGATGACCCGCGCCCCTGATTGATCTGCCTTGTAGGTAAGCAGCGTCGCGATCTGGGTCCACCCCTGATCGAGGATGGCCCGGTTGAGCCCGGACTTCTGCTTCACGTTCACTCCCGGCACTTCGAGGGTGCCTTTGGCGCTGCGGGTCATGTTCGTCACCCGCAGGTCTTCAACCACCAACACCGCGGCCCCGGCGCCCACCAGCGCCGCCGTGGCCTGGTGGGCGAACTCGTAACGGCGGCGGGCTTGCCGGGCCTTGAGAGCACCGATCTGGGAGTAGGTACGCCCTATCCGTCCGCTGGGTCTGCTTCCGCGTGGCTTGCCGGCCCGCTGACGGGCGGCCTTGCACTCCAGCCGGTACAGCCGCTTCTTCTCACCCGCGGTGAGGGTGGCGGGCTAGTCGAGGAACGACCCATCCGACAACGCCAGCGTATGAGTGACCCCGCGATCGATCCCGACACTGCCCCGCTCGGCCCGCCGCTGCCGGGGTTTGACCACCTGATTCTCTCCACGGACCACCAGCACCCAACCGGTCGCCTCGAGCACCACCCGCGCCCCGGTAACCCGGTCCGGCACGGCGCGATGCAAACGCACTTTCACCACACCGACCTTCGGGATCGCCACCGTGCCCCACTTGCCGTTGAGCCGGGTCACATTCAGATCCCGGGCCTGGGGCACATCCACCGCGCGCCGGGCTCGGCGGGTCTTGAACGTTGGCCGGCCGTGGCTGCCGTTCCAGTAGTTCGACCACGCCTGCTTATATGCCTTGAGTACCTGCTGAGCGGCTTGGGCCGGCAGGATCGCCAACCAGTCAATGTCCTTGCGGGCCTGCCGGATCGCCGCATCAGACTCAGCCCACGAGGGCCACCGCTTCGACGCCTCATGGAAAGTGTGATGCGCGTGAATCAAATTCCACAACGCCCGCGCCGCGCCGGCCTGCTCGTACAGAATCTGCTCCTGAGCACGTGACGGGGCCAGCGGGTACTTCACGCACCGCTTCACCACCATCAGTTCGCTCACACCGGCAGTATCGCCCACACCACCGACAGTATCATTGGTTTATGTCACCACGGTGGGAACCAAACAAGGATGTACGCACGGGACGACACGTTGTACACAACCTTCATGTGCATTTGGTCTTCGTCACAAAATATCGGCGGGGTGTGTTCACCGGCCCGATGCTCACCCGCTGCGAGCAGATCATGGGCGAGGTGTGCGCCGACTTCGAAGCCGAGCTGCGTGAATTCAACGGTGAACATGATCATGTGCACCTGCTGGTGCACTACCCACCGAAAGTTGCGATCTCCAAACTGGTCAACAGCCTCAAGGGGGTTACCGCCCGCCGGCTACGCCAGGAATACCCCACGCATGTCCGCAAATACCTGTGGGGAGAGCATTTCTGGTCCGGTTCCTACTTCGCCGGTTCCTGCGGCGGTGCACCCTTAACTGTGGTCAAGCAATACATCGAAAACCAGCAACGACCCGTCTAACCCAACCGGCCCCGCTCCGCGGGACCAAAGATCGGGATGCGCTACACCCCCGCCCTAAAGGACGGAGCACCGCGCAAGAATCGAGGTAGTGCTTCTCGATCCACAACACGTGAAAGGTATCGCCGGCGCGGAATCCGGCGAACGGGAGATTTCCTTCGTGGCGGAACACCATGTAGCGGTCTCGCGCAAGTTCTTCGGGCGCTGAGGCGTTGAACTTGCCGCTGGGAAGTAGTTCAGAGCCGAGTCCGTGCTTTGGGTGTTGCACGAGCTCTTTCCAGGTCAGCTTGGCGCGCTTCTCCCACTTGACGAGGAACTCTCGGCACTGCGAGTCGGTCAGCTCGCCGACACCCCATCCGTCCTGCACGTGTCGCAGGCATAGGACTGGGTGGCCTGATAGCAGAGCGATCTCTTCGGTGTCGCTCGGAGGATGGGGATCGGCGCGGCGGTTGGGGGCGGTGCCGCGGCGCTTCTGATTCTTTTCGCTCACGCCTCAGAGGGAGCGCCCGGCGAAGTATGACCGAATCGCGTCGTTGGTGATCTGGACATCACGTGTGTTGTCGTCGAAGGCGTCCTTCCACGGCGCCTCCCGGTGGGTGCGCTCGCGCAGCGCCCATGCGGCCAGCGATCCGTAGCGATCCCACACATCCACGAGGAAGTCTTCAACTTCGACGAAGTCGTCCCAGGTGAAGTCGTCTCCAAGTGCGACGTCAGGGTCGATCGGACCTTTGCCGTACTCCTTGTACGCGTGGTAGACGTCGGCGACGACAGGGCCGTGAGCCCACGCCTGGATGGTGTCGCTGAACAGCGGCTCGCCGGTTGCGCCGAGGCGGTGCCCTTGCGCGTAGTACAGCAGCTTCTGCAGCTTGAGGTTCGACACCTCGGCGTCGAGGTTCTCCGCCCACGCGATGAACCAGCGCGCGATATCTCGAGCTCGGTATGTAGCCATTGGTGAACCTCTCCTTCCAGGTGTCGGGTGCGTGCTGCCGGGATCGACTTCAGCATGGCACTCATCACCGACAGATCAGGTGCGCGCGCCGCGGGGGCCGACCGTTGGATCGTCGAATGTTGCGACCTTGGCGGCGGCGACGCCGGAGCCCAGCTCGATCGCCGTGCACAAAAGCACGCCTGTCGGGCATCTTGCGGCCAGTTTTCGCCCGTAGCGCGGCGCGGGCCGGGCCGGGCGTACCGCGATTTCCATGTCTGCGGTTCTTTGCGAGGGCGTGCCGATAGCAGTTCGTGGTGCTTGATCGCGCTTCATGTCGCGTTCGATATCGCGCTTGGTTTCGCGCTGTATTTCGCGTTCGCCATCGCGCTTGTTGCGGGTTGGTGATGTGTGCCTGCAGGTCACAGCTATCGCGAGCATTTCCCGCTCTCGCCTTGGAGGCACCAGCTACCTATTCCGCGGTACCATCTACCCATGGCGCTCAACATCAAGGACCCCGAACTGGTCCGCCTCGCCGAAGAACTCGCCGCACGCATGGGCCACAACAACAAAACCAAAGCAATCCGCGAGGCGCTGCGCGCTCAACTCTCCCTCCTGCAAGCCCAGTACGACGACCGAACCACCCGCCTCCTCGACGTCATGAACACCGAGATTTGGCCACTCCTGCAGGCCCAGCCGCCGATCACCAAGGACGAACGAGAGCAAATCCTGGGTTACGACCCTGAGATCGGGATCTGAATCGTGATCGTCGACTCTTCCGC
The DNA here is from genome assembly GCF_058790275.1 of Mycobacterium sp. FW102-FHT13B02. Lineage (NCBI taxonomy): Bacteria > Bacillati > Actinomycetota > Actinomycetes > Mycobacteriales > Mycobacteriaceae > Mycobacterium > Mycobacterium sp. FW102-FHT13B02. The sequence continues at coordinate 35,028 of NZ_JBYTCM010000020.1, read as the reverse complement.
GCTCATCGCGCTCATCCAGAACGAACCCGCGGCCGAGCCGGTCGCCGCGGCCCTCGCCGGCGCCCGCAGCCCAGTCATCAGCGCCGCCACCCTCACCGAAACCCTGATCGTGCTCACCGCCCGACAAGGCCCCGTCGCACGTACCGTCTTCGATCGCCTCAGCGCCGAAATCAACCTAGGCGTAGCCGAATACACTGCCGAACACGCCTATGCCGCCCAGCGCGCCTACCTGAAATTCGGCCGCTCCCGGCACCCCGCCAGCCTCAACTTTGGGGATTGCATGAGCTACGCCACGGCCGAGCTCGCCCACGAACCGCTTCTGGCGATCGGCGATGACTTCCCACAAACGGACCTCGAGTTCGACGAAGGCATCGTCGGCTACTGGCCGGCACCCAGCACCGCCGGCTAGCGGGTCTGAGACCACGGCGACGAAATCGGCATGGGCTCAACGGGTATCAGCGACCAACCGGCGCTGAGCGTTGATCGAGACGGCCGACTTCGCCGGCAGTGTCAGTGCGGGTGCGAAACCGTGTTGCGGACGAGCCTCAGACCCACAGGCTTCGGATCAGAGACTATGGTGTGGCGGGGTTCGGTCGGCCGCTCCATGCCGATCAGCGACCGCGGCACGGGGAATACGGCTGTTTCAAGTGCGCGGAGCGCATCGCGGGCCCGCGATAGATGCGCGTATGCCGTTGCAGCGCCAAGAAACTCGGGCCGATGTTCAATTGGGGTGAGCCCGAACTGCCGCCAGTACCGGGACAACGCCCGCGCTGCGGCGAGCTCGGCAGCCTTGTTCGGCTGCGGCCCTGCGGGGGCCGGGTGTAGCAGCACCAGGGTGTCGGTGGGGCTGGCCATTCGCTCGACCAGTTCGGCCACTAGCCACGCCCCCAAGCCATTGCCGCGCAACGGTTCGGCGACCTCAACCAGGGTAACGATCAGGACGCGATTGACCGTCGCATCCGCGAACTGCTCCTCTATCGCCTGAGCGACCTCCTCACCGTCGAACAGGCCCGCGAACTGCATCGCGTCCTGCGACAGTGACTCGAGCAGGTCGGCGATCGGGTGCTGCCCGACATTGATGATCAGGAACTCGGCAGAGCCGCCGACGACGGCCGGGGTGTCGCTCTCGTTGCCGTACTCGTCGAGGTAGCTCAGCTCCAGGTCCGCGCGCCACGTCATCATGGCGTCGAACTGGGACCCACCGCTGCTGGTGTACCGGGTCCTCGGTCGGATGAGCATGATGGTGTCGGTGGCGGCGGTTGTCACGCCCAACATTGTTTCAGATGGGGAGGAAGACCCTTGGAGCCGCGGCCAGCGCCTTCGTCTGGGGCCAGCGCGTCTAACTGGAGGTGAGAACCGCGATGTGCGCGGCTTGGTCGGGTGTCGGGCCAGTCCCAGCGCGCGTGCCGGATCGATCTCGTGAGCCATCACACCGGCAACCTGTCGACTCGGCTCCCGTGGTTCTGGCCAGCCGGTAGGCGGCCACATAGAGAAAAGGTCGGATTGCCCCGGGCAGGGGTAATCCGACCTTTATATTCTCTTCGAACCTTCTGGAAGAAAAAACGAGCTTATGTTCGGGTGAACCTGGCATGTAGCTCGTTTACGCCTTAAATGTAGCACATGCCCATCCAGGAACCACCGGAGTACGTTAACTTCACCGCGCGGATCATGGAGGTCTGCTCGACTCGCGCTCCGTGGCACCGCCGGCTGTGGCGGGCGGGAACACTGCAGATCGCCCGCGAGCTGCGCGATGAGAGTGTGCGGCCAGGCACGCCGGAGTCGGCGATCGCTGATCTGCGCAAGCACTGCCGGCACAGCTTGCAAACAGACTGCGGCATCGCTGACCGGGGCCAGGCCCTGGGCAATCTGGCGGGCATCAAACCCGGCCTCACGTACTCCGATCACGCTTGGGTGAGTCTGCGCGAGCACCTCGACCGCTACAACCAGGATTATCTGCTGACCTGGGCGGCGGCTTTCGACGCTCCCCCCAACTCCGATCCGCGCCGCCGCATCGACGTCGAGGGCGCCGCTCGGCGGATCACCGCGCACCTTCTGGACTCTGGGATGCACAAAAGCAGCGTCTACGCCTGGCTGCGGACCATTCGGGACGATCCGGCCGCCAGCTTGTCCATCGGTGATTTTCTGCGCGAGGCTGACGCTCGCCTGAAGAAGCCCCTCAAGAGCTACACCTTTTGCGTTCCGGTTCAGACCTCCGCGAAGTTCGACGGGGGCGCGCCGCCGCTTGGCTGGCAGACGGCGCGCGAGACGACCGAGTGGAAAGCCCAGTACGCTGCGAAGGCGCCTGGCGTGGCCCAGCAAGGTTCGGTGCTGATCGAGGTGTCGGCCCATGACATCAACACTGCCGCAGACCGGGCCCGCACCCGCATCGCGAACCTCGCGACCAAGTTGCAGCTGGGCGCGAAAAGACCGATCGTCCTCAACCCGAGCATGTGGTCGAAGGAAAAGGGCAACGAGTTCCCCGCCCATGCCACCAACCGCATGATCAATGTGCACGCCTTCGAGCGTCTCGGGCATCTGCACGACCTGGACACTGTCGACTACATCACCAACACCTTGGCGCTGGTGCAGGCGGTGCAGACCGGGCCTCCGCACGTCGCGGTTGTCAACGGTTGGGCGGCAATCGAATCGCTGATGGTCGGCCCTGCCGATGAGCAGGATGTCATCGCGGCGCGGCGGTTCGCTCTCATCGTCGCGGCCAGCATGATTCGCGCGGAACTGTCCTGGCTGTCCCGTTCGTACGTGCTCAAGCACACGGGGCCGGCGGCCGACGAGATGCGTGAATGCAGCGAAAATCTGGACCGCGCCAAGCTTTTTCAGAAACTTCTGCACACTGGCGCGCCGTTGAACTTGGATGCGATGGACATGCTGGCGCTGGGTCGGATCCGGCCCGCACTGGCCGATCCACGCGGTGAGATCGAGAAGATCACCGAGATACTGACCCGTGAATTCACGCGGCTCTACCGCAAGCGGAACATGATCGTTCACGGTGGCCAGATCCAGGAAAGCAGCATGCACTCCCTGTCGGAAACCCTGGCGCCGTTGATCGGCGCCGGTATTGACCGTGTTGTTCACGTCGGCCTCAAGTACCAGGTGCGGCCGATTGAGTTGTCGGCGATCGCCGAATCGCGCATCCACTACCTGGCCCCGAGTACCTCGACCGATGCGGGAAAACTTCTGGAACTGCTGGAGTTCTGAGGAGCCGCGGCCCCAGGGTTTGCGCCTCCGAATATGCTCTACCGGGCTCGGTGACAATCCTCGGGATTTCAGTTCGGCACGCCCGGTACGCCGCATTTAGTGGATTTGCGCCCACAGCGGGGCGCAGTATGTTTTCACGGCGGTGCCGGCGAAGAAGCCAGCTTGTATCTGGTTGAGGTCTGGGCGCCATTGATGGAGTTGGTTGACCAGAACTCGGCCGTCGACGCCCTTGCCGTTGGAGGCGGTGAGGGTTGCGCAGACCTTGTGTGCTTGGTCGAGGCTGTCGTCGACGTCTTGATCGTTGATGGTGATGCCTTGGTCGTTGATCATTGTGGTGATGAAGTCGCGGTCTGCTTGTGTGTATCGGGAGTTTCGCTGGTCGGTTGGTATTAGTTTCGAGTCGACGTCGACGCATTCGCGGACAATTTCGAAGAACTGGTCCTCATGCTGTTGTTTATCCGAGGGCGTGCCTCGGTTTATCAGGTTGAAGTGTTCGTTTGTCGAGGTCGTTATGACTATGGTGGGTGCCCGGCTTTCGCGTCCGTATTCGTCCTCCAGTTTCTTAGGTAGGGCGGGTATCAGGAATGCGATGAGGGTTTTTGCGCCGCGTTCGAGGGTCAATGGGGTGCTGTAGCAGTCGCCTTTGCGCTGGAAGTTGAGTTGGTAGTTCTTGCCGTCTATCACTGCGTTGAATGACACGATGTTGATGGTGTGGTCTGTGTCGTTTGTGATTTCGGAGTGGAAGAATGCGGCGCTGCAGGGTGAGTCGGCGGGGTTTGGGCAGGGAAACTGTGTGAATTGGTGAGGGATTTCGTTTGGCTTTGCGTCCTGTGCGTTCACTTGGCGGGAGCTGGTGCCTGAGAATGCCGCGCCGTTCATCCATATATTATCGCCGTATATGTTTCCGGAGGGCGCTGGGCGGGCTATATCGTAGATTCCGATGGCCATGATTGCGATGACACTCACGGTGAGGGCTGTTAAATTGCGCTTCGTTGCAATTTTGGAGAGTTTTAGATTATCGATTTCGGGTTTGAAGATCGTTCCGGTGGCCAACGCGACTACCGCAAAGACAATGGCGGCGATGGCGAGGATCAGGTCTATCCGTTTGGGGATGAAAAATACCAGGATGACGGACAGTAGAAGTGTCGCGACGACGTCCCAGGCGAATACGATTCCGCGTGACATCCGATTGGGCTGTTGGGGTTCGGCGCCGCGGGAGGCGTTCGAAGTTGGCGGTAGGCGTTGTTGCTGGCGAGGGTTCGGTTCGTTTGACGGTTGAGTTGGCGTCGTTTGTCGAACCCGTGGGCGGGGGCCGACGGCAGGTGGCCTCGGCTTCTTAGGGGCCGGTTTGGCTCGGCGGGAGCGCTTGTTTGAAGCCACTGGCAGCCCCCGTAGTGTTGCGCGATCGTACGCCCTGGCTCGGTTGTGAGTCGTTTATATCAGGGGAGGCGCTGGTCGAGCGTCTTTCTGGACTAGCGGCGACGTGCTCTGAGTCCAAGCCAGCTACGGCCGGCGGTCTTGGCTTCGGGTTGGTAGTGGTGAACGCGCACCACATGGAAGCCGTCGTCGGTGACGGTTGTGGTGAGGTCCGAGTCGGCGATGGGCCGGTGCACGTCGATCGCTTGCAGGACTCGGTGCGGTTCAGCGCCAGTGGTCTTCACCTCGATCCTTGTGCCGTTGGCGACAAAGTCGACGCCAAGATCATTGGCTGCGTATCCGCCCAGTTTTACGACGAGGTCGTCGCCATCGAAGAACAGCTCCATATCGGGGTGGGCGGTGTCATGCTGGGCGGTCTCGGGGGTGGCCGCATCGTCGGTGGCGTGTACGCGTTGTCCGCGCAGGGTTGCCGCGATGTCGTTGTTTTTGGCGAAGTCGACGAGTTGTTGGGCTTGTTCGCGCGCGTCATCAAGGGCTGAGGTATCGGCCAGGATTGACTTAGCGGCCGACAGTGCGGTTCGCGCGGCATCGTTTGGGTCGCTCTGTTGGACCAGGTCACTGATGCTCATACCGCTAGTGTCCTCTGTCTTGCGAAGGGATGCCGCTCTGATCGGCGTCCGTTTCCTTTTTGTGGTGCTTGCCGGTGCCGGGCGCGGCGAGTTCGGCGAGTACTTCCTTGACGATGGAAGCTTGGACTTGGCTGATGAGCTGCTTGAGGTGTGTGTCTTGGACGTCGTCGACGCGGACCTTCATCGCTTCCAGCATGTCGCCGACATCACCCAGGTTCAGGGTGCGTTTGCCGTTTGCATCGGGGCGAATTTGGTCGATGACCCATTGGAAACGGGACCACAAAGCGTCGCGCTGCTTGCTGAGTGTGTCTTGTGTCCGAGTTTTGTGGACCTGGTAGGCGGCGATTGACGCCGCGACCAGGGCGCCGGCGCCGCCAAAGCCGGAGGAAATAACGAAGACGCCGAGGCCGTGCAGGATCGTGTCCAGCCAGCCCGGACCTGCATGCCAGGCGAGCAGCGTCTCGGTCACGGTCTGAGGTTACGGCGCCAACGTTGCACGTCAGCCAACAATTCGATTTTCCCGGCATGTCCACCGCAACCAGCCCAGGGCTTCGGCGAGAGGCGGCGCCGTAGCATCTGCCAGGTGACAGCGCCGCCGGAAATTAGCCCCGAGTGCCGCGACTGGGCGCGCGCGGCGAACTACGCGCTGGCCGGCGATGAGGACGGAACCGTGGTGTTCCGGTCCGAAATTGATTTCTCGACACGGTATTTCATCCGTCGCCGGGGCACCGGCAGACTGGAGCTGAGCTTGTCCGATGACGACGGCGAGCGGCCGGTGTTGTTCGTCGCCGAGCTTTCGGTTCTGGAGCGTTACTTGCTGGGACCTTATGTTCTATAGCCATTGGCTTGTTGTTGTTATGCTCCTGCCACCCTCGGGCTGGGAGCCAACATGCAGACATGGTCGGTTGTGCGCTACGACATTGATGTGCTCGCCGCAGATTGGCCGACGGAGGTCACGGGTCCGATTCCTGATATCGGAGACGTGTTGGCGCGTTGGCGGGCCGTTGACGGACAGCGCTTCCTCATACGCAACGATGGGTTTGTCGACGTACGAGTCAATGCCTTCCTGTCTTCAGCTCGCATGCGAACGCTAGCGAGTAACACAAACCGTGACTACGCACAGTCGCTGTGTTTGTGGCTGAACTTCTTGCAGACCAGCGGACGCGTGTGGTCTGAAGCGACCGAGGAAGACGCAGAGGATTTCGAGTTCTGGAGGCGCACCGACCCGAACAACCCGAGTCTCGTTGGTGCTTCTGCTTTTTCGAAGGATATTGCAGCGTGCAAAAAGTTCTATTCGTGGACAGCGGAGAGGTTTGCAGATGTCGTCGACGTCTTCCTATACGTCGCTTCGCCGCCGTCCAAGCGGTCGGCCAGAGTTCGATGGCTCGATCCTGCCGCGGTAGATCGATGGCGCGACGTTGGGTTGCGTGGCCGCGATCTCCACGGGCGCAGGGACCGCTCGTGCCGTACTCGAAATGAGCAGCGCGATGTCGCATTTTTTGACGGACTTTATGGAACAGGGTTGCGGCTGTCGGAATGGGCCTCGGTCACGATCGATGAACTTCCAACGCTCGGTGCGGACCGGCCTTTCTACAAGTGTCACCTGGCCGACAAATGCGCCAAAGGTGGCTATGGGCACCCGTATTGGATGCCGCGGCACGTGCTTGCCGGGATGTATGCGTACGCGGAGGGTGCCCGTGCCCGAGCTATCCGCGGCGCCCAAGACAGCGGCCGCTATGCGGAACTGAGCGATACGATCGAGGTGGGTGACGCGAAGCGTCCCGGATCGGTGCGACTGCCCGACGGCAACGGCGGATTCATCGATCGCGCCTGGAATATCACTAGTCTGGCGTTGCGCCGCAGACTATTTCGCCGCACTCCAGCTGGTCTTGAGCCACTGTGGTTGTGGCTGAACGAAAATGGCCTCCCGCGCGACCCACACGGATGGCACCACACCTTCGCTGAGGCCAACGACCGTATCGCAGCGCAGGGTGTGGAGAACTTCACCTGCACACCGCACATGCTGCGACACTCTTTCGCCCTGCGGTGGTTCTCGGTAGGCAAATTGGTCTATTCGTCGCGACTGGGCCACCTTTCGGACGTGGAGGCACGCGACTTCCGAGTCCAATTCGGTGACACCTGGCATCTGGTGCAGACGATGTTGGGACACCGTCGAGTCGAAACCACCAGGGACGTATACCTGGAACCGTTCCGAGCGCTCGACGTGGAGGTGTTGCTGGCCCAGACACAGGGATTGCCGGTGTCGGGATTGCTGGCCGAGCTTTTCGACAATCACTCGATGGTTCTCGGAGATCCGGTGGCGCGCCGATGAATCGTCGTGGTCGTGCCGCGCGGCTTCCTGAATCTGGCTCTGCGACACTGCGCGGTGTTCTCACCGACGGAACCACGGTACGTTGCTTTGAGGACGGTAATAGCCAGCCGAAAGACTTCGACTGTTCGCTGTTGACGGTGAGCCCAGAGCTGCAGCGCATGTTTGCCGAGGCGTTCGCCAAACGCACCGGACCCGGCAGCGGTCTACGGTCAATGTCGTCGATCGGGGACGCGTTCCGATCGATGCGTCTGTTCACGCGGTACCTCGCGGGTTTGCCGCGTCCACCCGCCCGCAAGGCGGACCTACTTCCGCGCCACATCGATGGCTTCTTGGCCGCGCGTCGCGCCGCGGGTGCGCCAGCGAAGCTCACCGAGGAGCTGCGCGGAGTGAAAATGATTCTACGCCAGCTTGATTCGTGGGAACCGGCCATGGTGGCCAAACTCGCCGAGCCCCACCCGCGGCCGCGGCGTTCAGGTAAGCGCCACGAGAGCTACAGCCGTGCCGAGTTCCTGCGGATAGCGTCTGCTGCACGCGCGGACCTGCGGCGGGCCGCGCAACGCATCCGAGGCAACCGCGTGCTGCTGGAGCAGTACCGGTCGGGTCACCTCGACGATCCAACGCGCCGGTTTGAGTTGCTCGACTACGTGGAACGTCATGCCGACGTGCCGCGCCGTGGCGGCGACTTCCCAAGCAAATCGCAGCTGACGGCCAAGTGGGTGCGTGGTTTCGGCGGGACCCGGGACATCATTCGCTGGGCACATCTGAGTCCGCTGGAAGTGAGCGCCGGTGCAGTGCTGCTGGCTGTGCTGACCGGCCAAAATCCGTACGTCATCATGAAATGTCCGGCACGGCATCATCGTGCCGACGGCAACGCAGGCGGACCCAAGACCGCGATTGTCGAGATGCGTAAGCCCCGCCGCGGCAGCCGCGCCGACATGGATGTGGCCCTTGCCGCCGTTCCAGATTGGATCAGCATCCCTGACGACCCTACCGCGATGTCGCGCCGCGATGAACTGCACACCGCCTTCGGCGTCTACATGTTGCTGTGTGAGCTGACCGCGTCGAGCCGGCGGATCGAGGGCAGCGGCCGACTGATGGTTGCCTACTGCGCAAATGGGCACAACGGTCGCGGTATTCGTGCGCACGGCTCGGCCGAGGGATGGGTTAGGCCGTGGTCGCGCCAACAGGGCCTGCTGTGTGACGCGGTCCAGGGCGCACCTGCCAAACCATTGGAAGTGTCGCTGGTTCGATTGCGGATGACATACCTTGAGCTGCACCAGAAACCGGTGGCACACACCGAACAGACCCTCGTCGATGACTATCTGGGGCGAAACCGCGGCAGCCTGGTTGAGTACCGCCGCGTTGTCGCTGATGCCTTGCAGGACCAGGTGGCCAAGGCTCGTGCACTGCCCCTCATGTCCGCGCTTTCGGCGGCCGAAGTTGCTCAGGCGCACGCCGACCCGACGACTTTGGCGTCGGAATTATCGTTGTCCCACACCGATGTTCGCCGGATGCTGAAGGGCAAGTTAGACACCGTGATGAATGCGTGCATTGACAATCAGCACGGGCCATACGGTGACACGGGCCAACCCTGTAGAGCCTCATTCATGCTGTGCCTGAGTTGTCCGTGCGCTCGCGGGTTGCCTCGACACCTACCGGTGCAGACGTTGGTGCTCGACCGTCTCGCTGAGCGTCGCCACCACATGACTCCGTTGGCCTGGACGACCCGGTTCGCACTCCCGCATGCCCAGTTATCCGATCTGCTCGCTGGCTTCGACGACGAGCAGCTCAGTGCAGTGCGAGCAGCAACCACCGATGCCCATCGAGAGATGGTGGGCCGCTTCCTCAACCGAGAACTGGACATGCGATGACGACGCAGCGGCGGCACGCAGCGTTGCACGACGACCACGTGGAATGGCCTGACCCATCCACGACCGTGCTCTTGCGGCGGGTGCTGCGTCCAGATGCTGATCCGGCCGGGCTGTCTCGGTACGCAGACGACGTGTGGCACTTCGATCAAGGAATCTTCGAGGAGAGCTCGAAGATCATCAGTATCAACTTCAAACTGGCACCAAAACCGTTGCGAGAAGCGGTAAAGCACTACGTGTGGGTCCTGGTCAACACCGACCCGCCAATGCAATTGCGGCGCACAACGGCCACTCGCCCGTCGTTGTACACCGTCAGGATGTGCTGGTATCCGCTGCGGATCTTCCTCAATTGGCTTCACAAACGCCGTGTTGGGCAGTTCTGCGATGTCACAGCCGAGATGCTGGACGAATACTTGGTATATCTGAGCCGCTACCAGGACAGCGTGGGACAGATGCACCGATGCGTCGTCGAGGTCCGCCGCCTCTGGGGGTACCGCTCGGTGCTACCGGAATCAATGCGGCTGCCCGAAACGCCGCCCTGGGGCGGTGATTCGGCCGGAGCGCTGTTCGGCAACGTCCGCTCGTACATGGAGAACCTCACCCCACGTATCAATGAGGACACCATGGGAGCACTGCTGCTGTGGGCGCTGCGATTCGTCGAAGATTTTGCCGACGACATCATCGCCGCCCGCGAGGAGTTCGTGTTCCTGCATGCACGCGGGCCGGACGTGACGGCCGGGCACGAACCGGATCGGCCACGATTGCCACAAGGCGGGGCCATCAAACTGGTCACCGACTACGCCGAATCGGTTCGGCAACAGCAAGGCTTGTTGCCGGGCAGGATCAACGACGCCGGCGAGCGGGAAATCAACTATCCGTTTATCGGCAGGCTGATCGGGGTCCCACGGCTACCACGGGCGTCCTACGCGACCGCCCAGTCCGCGCTGGCCTCCTCCGGTCTGCCGATCGATGACGACGCATACCTGTCCACTCTGGTCACCGCCACCGTGGCGGGACGGCCGTGGCATCCCGGACGTTTTTCCTACAACCAGACTCGCTACCTCGTGCGGCATTTGCACACCGCCGGCCTGATCGTGGTCGCCTACCTCTCAGGTGCTCGGCCCGCGGAGGTGTTGAACCTGCGTCGTGGCTGCGTCGACCGTGACGATGCCAACGATATGTACCTGATGTCGGGCGTGTACTTCAAAAATGCCGTCGACGAGCACGGCAACAAGGTGCCCGCCGGTCTGCCGCGGGCTGATCCTTGGGTGGTGGTGGCGCCTGTCGCGCGAGCGATCGAGGTACTTGAACGGCTCCATGACGAAGACCTGCTGTTCACCAACCGCATTGACCTGAGCCGCAATTACGTGCAGCGCCGTACCGGGGGATTAGCCTTCAACACCCAGGTCGCCACCGACAGCGTGCACCGGTTCATCGATTTCGTGGACCAGCTGTGTGCTCACCACCGCATCGACCCCATTCCGTCGGACCCACACGGCCAGCTGACCATCAGCCGGTTTCGTCGAACGCTCGCGTGGTTCATCCGCCGCCGGCCTCGCGGGCTGGTCGCCGCATCGATCCAATACGGTCACGTGCATACCCGCATGATTCAGGGTTACGCCGGTGCCTACGACTCGGGCTTCCCCGACGAGCTGGCATTCGAGGACTACCTTGCCCGGTTGGAACAATTCGCTGATGATGAACAGGCCCTGAGCGACGGGGAACGCGTATCCGGACCGGCCTCACAGACTTACCGCCAGCGTCTGAGCGCCGCCAACGGTCGATTCGCCGGATATGCCCTGACCAGCAAAAAGCAGGCTCGCGATCTGCTGGCCAACCCTCTACTGCAGATCTATCACGGGGAGGGAATGACCTGCGTGTTCGACGCGACGAAGGCCGCGTGCCAGCTGCGGGGGGCTCGCGACGATCCGCTGGTGACACCCGACGTCGACGACTGCCGGCCCGGCTGCCGCAATATCGCCCGGACCGATCGTGACCTGGAGACAGTCCGCCGACACCGAGATCGGCTTGCCGAAACGGTGGCCGATCGTGCCGCCCCACCACTGCGGCATCAGCGAGAACAACGAGAACTCGCTCGCATCGACATGATCATCAGGGAGCACGATGAAGGCCACTGAAACCGACCCTGTTCGCAAGAAGATCCTCGCCGCCATGGACCGCTTGATGGCGGGCAAACCGCTACGCTCCACCGGACGGCTCAACGTCTCCCAGCTGGCCATCGAGGCCGGTGTGGCGCGGTGGCACCTCACCCATCAGCACGTCGATCTCAAAGAGATGTTTCAAGCGCGCGTCCGCAACGAGGGTAGGACGCCGGCTCCGTTCCAGGGCACCGCCGCCGCATTCGATGATCTGCAAGATGCACATCGAGCGCTGCTAGCGCACTGCGCCGAACTGGAGCAGAAGATCAAGCTGTACGCCAACGTGATCCAGCTGCTGGCCACGGAACGAGCGACGAGCACGCAAAGCCGGCCGGTGACCGATATTGCGTCACGTCGAACACCGCCGCTCCAATCGGCCGCGAGGCGCCCCAAGCGCAACGTAACCTCGTCGCGCGAACGCAAGCAATAGCACCGGATCACCGTTGGGCGACAAGTTGGGCTTGGTCGCCCGGCGGCGCTCCGCGGTCGGCGCTGGATCAGCGTGACTGAGGTGATCCGGTCAGGCGTGCGTGCAGGTCGGTGACGCGTTCGTTCGATGCCTTCGACGCCGCGTAGGGATGGTTCGTCGGTGTCCCAGACTTCGATGGGGTGCCGCCGACCGGGTCGACGTGGGCTTGGGTGCCGACGACGACAACCAGGTCCGCCGCGGTGCGACTGCTGTTCACCGAATTCGGCGAGTACCTGAAATCGCCAGCGGCACAGTCTTCTACAAGCACGACGACCTGATGGCCGTTATCGACGCGCATCGCACCCACACCAGCGCCACCACCGTGACGCCGGCAACCTGGCCGCGACAGCAGCATCGTGGCCGCACTGCGCCGCAAGATCACCGCCCAATCAGACGAGATCAGAACACTCAAAACCACCGTGGCACAACAACAAGCCATGATTGAACTGCTCTACGGGCAACTCGAAGACCGCCACTAGGGCACCACCTGAGCGTGACCGCGCGCAGCGCGGCTCATGCACCTGTGGCGTCGGCGCTTTCGGTGGGTGCTGGCGAGATGCGGCGGTGGGCGCTCAGGAAGTCATCGACGATGGCGACACAGTCGTCGTGACCCATGACGCGAAAGCCGGTCATGCGGGCGAAGGCCAAGGGGCCGACCAGTTGGCACAGCACCCGTTCCAGGTCGAAGTCGCCCAGTTCGGCGCGGGCCTGCTCGCTGCGCAGCAGGGCGTCGAACGGTTGGCGGTACTGGTCGATGACCAGGGCCCGGACGGCGCCGGCCGGGTATTGGTCCTCGGTGGCGGGTTTGGTGGTGGTCGGGCCCAGTGCCAGCCAGGCCAGGGTCGTGATGTGCAGCGGGGCGTCGTTGAACAGCGTTGCCTGCCGGGAGAGCAATTCGATGAGCTGTTCGCGCAGCGGTCCGCTGCGTGGTGCCGGAGGGGTCACCTGCGGCAGCAGCCGCTCGAAGGTCGCGGCCAGCAGGTGCGAGGAGGTTTTGAAGTGGCGATACAGCGTGGTGCGGGCCACCTTGGAGGCTTTGGTGACCGAGTCGACGGTGACCGCTTCAACGCCGCCGGCATTCAGCAGGGCCGCGGCCGCCTCCAGGAGCCGGTTGCGTGACCGGATACGCCGCGGGTCCACATCATCGTCATCATCAGAGCCGTCGGCGCTGAAGTCGGGCCACTCACTCACAGTCACTCACTTTATTGTCCGCAGCCTCCGGTGTGGCGAATCGTCGATGCCCACACCCCAGGACAGCTATGCTACCGCGTGTAGCGCAGCGAAACCGCCTATACCAGGAGATGTGGGATTGCCTGATCACACCTGGCTATCAGCGTTTTTGGCGCCGCGCACCCCGATCTGCCGGGGATGGCTGTCACCGCATCGGCGCCGGCTCGGGACGCAGCGATGAGAGGCGCGGCAGGCCTGTCGGCTCGCGATGGCCGGGACATCGCGATCCTCGATGCCGCCGTCTCGGTGGCCTCGATGGGCGGCTACGACGCAGTACACATGCGCACGGTCGCCGAGCGCACGGGCATCGCCGTCAGCTCCATCTACCGCCGCTTTCCCTCCAAGACCTATTTGCTGGTCTGCGCACTAACCCGCGAGGTCGAGCAGGTGCAGGCCCTGCGCGACTGGTCGGCGGTGCCCGGCGGCCCCCAGCAGCGACTTGTCGCGCTCAGCAACTGCCTGCACGAGCAGTGGCAGCGTGATCTGCCGCTGACCGAGGCGCTGACCCGGGCGCTCGTCGTTGCCGACAGCACCGCGGCCGCCGAGGTCGAGCGGACAATGGCGGTGCTCAACAGGCTGCTAGCGGCCGCGCTGGGCGGCCCGTCCCCGTCGCCGCGCAACCAGCAACTGGCCTGCCTACTCGGCGACGTGTGGTTGGCCAATCTGGCCGCCTTCATCAGCGGCCGGGTGCCCGCCGCCGCCGCCCGGGACAACATCGACCGGGCGATGGCTCTCATCCTGCGCGCCCAACCCGCCACCATTGCCCCACATCGCTACACGGTGTAGCGTTTCGATACTGCTTAGTATCGTTTTGCTGGTGCGGAGACAGGGGACGCGATCATGGTCGATCAGTGGATTGAACGGTGCACCCTGCAGCGGGTGTCGCTGCATGAAGGTCTGGTGCTCAGCTTCGAGGACTACAACGAGGTGGTCATCTCCCGGCGGCTCCGTCTGGGGTTGCCGCCGGTGGGCCCGTACCCGGCCGAGGTGGTGGAGCTGGACCCGCTGAACGTGGCGCCGGCGCACCGCGCTCTTTTGGACCTGGCCGGGTCGGTGTGCGTGCGAGCACACAGCGATGACGATGGGGCCCTGCACCTGCAGTTCTCGGACGGTCACTCGATCGACGTGGAGCCCGACGCCCACGTGGCGGCATGGGAACTGTACGGAAAGCGCCACGGATACATGGCCTGCATGCCCGGAGGCCGGGTGCAGATGGTCCGACATGATGTGCCCGCCGCGGACAGCGCCGACTACGACACGGCCCCTGCCAGCCAGTGAGCGATCCGCTGCGCGGGGGACCGACCCTCACCGCCGCACCCGGGCTACCGCCGCGCCGCCGGCGCACACGCGCCGAGACCGCGCCGTCGAGTGAATACAGCCCCGCGCTGGCCCGCCTGGGGGCGTTCACCCTGCGCCACAAGGCGCTGGTGATCGGACTGTGGATCGGGGCCGCGGTGTTGTTGGCGGTGCTTTTTCCGCAACTGGAAACCGTGGTGCGCCAACAGTCGGTGGACTTGGTGCCCCACGACGCGCCGTCGTTTCTGACCGTTGACCGGATGAGTGCAGCATTCGGCGAACAGGGGTCCAAGACCGTGCTGTTCGTCGCGTTCGAGGACCCCGCCGGCCTGACCCCGCCAACCCGCCAGAAATACGCGCAGCTGGTCTCGCAGCTGCGCGCCGACCCCAGCCATGTCCTGCTCGTGCAGGACCTGCTGGCCGACCCGGTCACCGCACCGCACGCCATCAGCGCCGACCGACACGCGTGGTACCTGCCGGTCGGCATCGCCGGCACCCTCGGCGATCCGACCGCCGCCGAATCGGTCAGCGCCGTGCGCGCCATCGCCCACCGCGTCTTCGCCGCCAGCACCACCACCGTGCACGTCACCGGGCCCGCCGCCACGTTCAGCGATCAGATCGCCAGCGCCGAACACGATCTGCTGTTCATCTCCATGGCCACCGCCGGCCTCATCGCCCTGATCCTGCTGCTGGTCTACCGGTCGGCATTCACCGCGCTACTGCCACTGCTGGTCATCGCGCTGAGTTTGGCTGTCGGGCGGGGGGTGCTCTCCGCCCTCGGCGAATGCGGCTTACCGGTATCGGAATTCACCGTGGCGTTCATGACCGCGATCTTGCTCGGCGCCGGCACCGACTACACCGTGTTCCTGATCAGCCGCTATCACGAACAGCGACGCGCCGACATCGCCCCGCCGCAGGCCGCGATCGACGCCACCGCCAGCATCGGACGAGTCATCCTGGCCTCAGCGGCCACCGTCGCACTGGCCTTCCTGGCCATGACCTTCGCCAAACTCAGCGTGTTCGCCGCGCTCGGCCCCGCCTGCGCCGTGGCCGTGATGGTCGGATTTCTGGCCACCGTCACCCTGCTGCCACCGGTACTGGCGCTGGCCGCCCGCCGCGGCATCGGCGACCCCCAGCCCGACCGCACCCGCCGCTACTGGAACCGCATCGCGGTCGCCGTCGTGCGCAAACCCGTGCCGCTGCTCACCGTCAGCCTCATCATCCTGCTGGCCCTGGCCGCGGCAGCCACCACCATCAAGATCAGCTACGACGACCGCAAAGGCCAACCCGCCGACACCGCAAGCAACCTGGGCTACCAGCTGCTCAACCGGCATTTCCCCACCGACATGGTCTTCACACAATTCCTCGTCGTGGAAAACCCCGCCGACATGCGCACCGGCAAAGGCCTCGCCGACCTCGACGAACTCGCCTCCCGCATCGCCCAACTGCCCGGCGTGAGCAAAGTATCTGGCGTCACCCGCCCCGGCGGCACCCGACTCGAACAAGCCCAATTGTCCTGGCAGAACCAACAAATCGGCGACAAGATGGCCACCGCCGCCGCCGACGGCAACGCCCGCAAGAACGACCTGGCCCAACTCACCGGCGGCGCTGACCAACTCGCCAACGGCCTGGCACAACTCGACCGCACCCTGCGCACCGCGCTGACACCCTTGAGCGGCCTGCTCAACCAAGCGCACACCGCCAGCAGCCAAATGCAGCGATTCACCCCGCTGCTGCACCAACTGTCGGCCACCGCCCCCGACATCGATCACGCCATCCAAGCCGGACCCGGACTACGCCCCGAGGCCGAACAGGCTCGCAACGCCATCGCCGCCGTTTCGCCACTGCGCGACATCCTCGACACCGCACCCTGGTGCGTCACCACACCAAAATGCACCGAACTCCGCGACCAGATGCGCGTCCTGGACGCCCTGCGCACCAACGGATTCTTCGACCGCATCGCTGAGCTGGGCGACCACTACAACCCCGCCACCAACGCCACCGTCACCGCCACCCTCGCCGACGTCCAAACCTCAATCACCACCCTGCAACATGCCCTGGGCACTCTGGGTGACCCCGCCGACGTGGCGACCAACATCGCACGCCTGCAACACGGCATCAGCCAACTCGCCTCTGGAGCACAAGCATTGGCAACCGGCGTGCACGCCCTGGCCGACAGCAACATTCAACTGCTCGCCGGGATGAGCCAGATCGCTGCACAACTACAAAACTCCGCACGCGCCAGCGCCAACTCTGACACCGCCAGCGGCTTCTACCTACCCCCAACCGCCTTCGACAACCGCCAATTCGCTGACGTCGCCAAACAATTCATCACCCCCGACGGAAAAACCGCCCGCTTCATTATCGAATCCACACTCGACCCCTACAGCAGCGCCGCCATGGCACTGGCCCACCACATGGTCACCGTCGCCGAAGCCGCCCGCCCCAACACCTCCCTGACCAACGCCACCATCTCCGTGGCCGGATTCCCGGCCGTCAACGCCGACATCCAGCACCTACTACAAGCCGACTTCACCCAACTGGCCGTCGCCACCCTCGTCGTCGTCGGACTCATCCTGGTCCTGCTGTTGCGCGCTGCGCTGGCCCCGCTCTACCTCCTGGGCACCGTCGTGCTGAACTACCTGGCCTCCATCGGTTTCGGCGTCGTCGTTTTCCAATGGATACTCGGTTACCAAATCGCATGGCCCGTACCACTATTGGCGTTCATCATCCTCGTCGCGGTCGGCGCCGACTACAACATGCTGCTGGTATCACGACTACGCGAAGAATCCGAACACAACATCCGCGTCGGAGTCCTACGCACCGTCGCCAAAACCGGCTCGGTCATCACCTCCGCCGGACTCATCTTCGCTGCCAGCATGTTCGGACTGATGGCCGGCTCCATCGCCATCATGATCCAAGTCGGCCTCATCGTCGGCTGCGGACTACTGCTGGACACCTTCCTCGTGCGCACACTCACCGTTCCGGCCATCGCCACCCTCCTGCGCGAAGCCAGCTGGTGGCCCCAAAAACAACCCACACGGACCCGGCCATGAAAACGCTACTCCCACACCGGCATCGAGCCGCCACGACCCAAACCCAACCAACCATCGACAGCGTCGCCGCCGACCAGCCCACCCGCGCACCAGCCGGCGCCAACACCACCACACCGGACAACACCAAGCGCCGCCGCCCCTGCCCGATCCACTGGCCCCGCCTCCTACAAGGCAAGTACCCCTACTTCCACGGCGAGCACGAAAAACTCTTCCGAGAAGCGCTCATGGAACGCGAAATGTACCGGCTTTAAACATCACAACCCCCGGCACGCCATCCGCCACCTGACAACGCCGACACAACCTGCGCCCACCAGCGACCACAACATCGACAAACGAAAGCGGGAACACCCGCAACCACAGCTGTTCCCGCCTACCTCAAACCCACCACCATCACCTCAGCGGGAACAGCAATACACGGCCGAATTCAACCCCAGATAACGTAGTTGCCCACGGCCTACCCTCACCGATGTCGACTAGGCACATCGCAGCTGCAGCGATGTCTACATTGATGCCCTGGTGGACCCGAACAACTGTTGTATGGTCGAGTCAACGCAGCCACGTCTACGAACTGGTAGTTTGCTTACAGCGACGGGATTCCAGTGCAACAATTATTACTAGCGATAGAATTTTCGCCGATGATCTCCGCGAGGATCTGGACCTGCCATATTTGCCGCTCCCATGGGCGGCGGATCAGGTCGCCCCCGGGTTTGAAATCAGCGAGATAGTCCGCGGCTACCGCACGCTGACCCGCACTGGGCGTGGCCCTGTCGCTGCGGCACCTGATCCGGTTCTGAGCTTGGTGGCTTTGGTGCCGTTGTCGCATCTGCTGCTGTGGCCGGCCGAAGCGGTGCGGATGTCGTTTATGAGCGAGACGGGCGCGCCGCTGCTGTGTGCAGGTGGCTACGCGAGGCCCAACCAAGGCGAGTCTGTCTGCGGCGTCGACGGTCAAGGTTGGGAGCGAAGGCCCAGTTCAGGACACTAGACCTCCGACTGACGATGTAGCGTTTTGGGATACCAGCGGGGTCGAGACCCGGACGCGTTGCGCGGCGCCGTCATGTAACCGCTGCGGAATGGCGCAACGAGCCGGTCGGGCTCAGTCTTGTTGATCGCCGTGCCAGCCACCCAGTTCGAATAGGCGACGTTCGACGACATCGGGCTCGATGTTGAGACCGTACGCCCAGTCGTTGACTAGATCGAGGTAGCGGGTGTAGTCCGCGGCGGTTTCCTGCCATGCCTGCTTGGTGAGCGACGATAGCGCTTTGAGAACGTTGTCATCCAAGATAAGTGGTTGAGACATATGCGGTTTCGCGCCGTAGCCGCCGAAGTAGAAGAACTTGGTGAAGTAGGACGAACCCAGGCCGCGCACCCACAGCCGCTGGTAGCGGTCCATCGCCTTGTACGCGCTTTCGGGACCGGCGCCGCGCACGACGCGCAACGCTTCAGTCAAGTGCTGGGGCGCGTTGGGGTCGTTGAGCGGCGTGACGGCGCGCTGGGTTAATCGTCCAGGACGCGCACCCCAGAACGTGATCGCGGCGTGCAGCTGGATCGCCGCCCATGGGTCGCCCGGGTCGGTGGCGGCGCGTTGAGCGATCGCGAACAGGTCGCGGCGGGTAAGTCGGTGGCGGCCGTTGTCGGTGGCGGGGAGTTGGTCCAGTTCCGGTGCCCACATCCTGGCGTCCGGCAGTTGCCGGCGGCAGTACTCGAGGTCGCGCGTGAAGCCTTGGTTCAGCACGTATTCGTCACGGGAGGGCGGCTGACCGTCGAACAATCTGCGAGGTGGCATGTAGTTGTCTGCGTCGCGAGAGACGGTCATGGGCATCATCCTCGTCAGGGTGGTGGCGAGGTTAAGTCAAGCATGGAATCGGGTAATACGTTCCGGTAGCGGGGATTTCACTGCAGGCCGCCGCGCTCTTCGAAGCCGTGTCTGGTCACCAGTCGCCGCAATCTTGCTGCAGGAGCCATCACCCCGGTGACCTTTCCTGCGGGTCATCAAATACGTCGCGGCCCAGGATGTGTGCTCTTCGGTGGACCGCTCAGTCGGTTCCGCGGCCGACGGTGGCGGTGTTCAACAGGGAGCTGTGTGTGGCCCGGGTGCGCGTGCGCCACTATCGCGCGCATAATTAGAACTGATGTTCGATTATCTCTCGGCTGATGAGACGGTGGCGACGCGGCGACGGTATGACCCTCCGCGGCCGGTGCTGGTTGACGTGCACATGCTTCTCGGCAGCCGCGACGACGCGTTCCGACTCGATACCGTGCCGCTCGCCGTGAAATCGTACGGATTGAACATCTTCACCTTCGACACTCCTGGGCTGCTGCATGCGTGGGCGCAAACCACCCGTCGAGCATGGCTCGCTCAGGTGTCCTTCGAGGTGACTACCGGCAACGGCCAAGCCCGGCTCAATCTGTGTCAGTGGTGTCCGGCCCGGGCCATCAAGGCCGTGCCTCCGGGCGAGACTTAGGTTCGGTTGTTCAGTCTCGGGCCGGGCTCGACGTCGGGTGGCTGCGGGCCGCGGTCAGTGCACCCGCAGGATTGGCTCCTTCGCTGGTGGCGTGGGCGTTGGCGATGGCTCCCGTGGCCGCCCCCGTTGGCTTGTTCGGGTTGTTCGGCTCTGAGTTGTTGCGGGACGGGTGTTTTGCGGTGTTCGTGTCGGCGGTTTCTGTCGTCTTCGATGTTGTCGCGGTTGCGGCGGCCTTGGTGGCGGTCGGCGTCGTGGTGGTTTTCGTCGGCATCGTTGCGGCGGCCTTGGCGGCGGTCGTGAGCTTGGTCGGCGTTGGTGTTGTTGCGGCCGTGGGATTGTCGGCTGGCGTTGCGGTGCCGGTCGTGGTTGTTGGGGTCGCAAGCGGTGCTGTGCTGCTGGCAGTGGGGGTTTCAGGCGCGGTGGTTCCGGTTGCGGTGGCTGTTGTTGAGGTGCCTGTGGTTACGGGTTTGGGCGTCGCCGTTGGTGAGGCTGAATCGGTGGGGGCAGCCTTGGCGGGCGTCGCTGCCGCGGGCGCTGCGGTAGCGGTCGCTGAGGTAGCGTGCGTGGCCGCTGCGGTTGGAGTCGCCCCCGCGCCGATGCCGATGGCCGCCAGGGCGCCTTGGACGGTGAGTTCGGTGTTGTAGAAGTTGGTGCCCAGTGTGGTTGCGGCGGCGTTGACGGTGGTTGGGAAGGTGGTGAGGAGACCGATCGCTGTTTCCGCTGCCGGGGTGATGGCGTTCAAAGCGTTTCCGACGGAAAGGGATACGGCGCGTGCGGCGGCACTGAATGCCTGTTGTAGCGGCGCCGGGGCGGCGTTGTAGAGCATCTGGGTCATGATGTTGGGTATCAGCAGCGCCTCGTTGATCACGGAGATTCCCAGCGAGACTGACTGAATCCAAATCGTCTGCGCTGCAGACATTTGCGGTGCCGTGTAGGCCGGTAGCGTGCCGGTGGCCAGTTGCGAGATCAGTGTGGCCAAGGTCTGGGCCGCCAGCTTGGGAATGCCGGCGTCACTCCACAGGCCCATATTGTTTTCGTCGAGCAAGTATCCGCTGTTCAGGTCGTTGGCGGTGTAGATGAACGCGGTCCCGGCGAATGGCAGCTTGGACCAGGCGGTGATGAAGTCCTGCAGCATCTGCGCCTGCTGGGTCTGGGTGATCCCGCCCGGCTGGGTCGGGTTGCCGTATTCGGTGGCAATGATCTTCAAGGCGCTGTCGCCGTTGGCGACCATCAAGGCATACATGGCCTGGACTTGTTCCAGCGGCGAGTTGGTGACTCCTGAGCCGGCGGAGAAGGGCAGGGTGTAGTTGTACGGGTGGAACGATAGTGCGTCGAAAAAGCCTTGGGCGCCAGCGGCATACATGCCTGCGAGGAACTGCTGCGGGGCCAGGGAGATGCCGGGGACAGTGGTGACCGCGCCGAGTACTCCGGCGATGACCGTGGCGCTGGGCTGAACGGCCTTGATGGCGGTGTATGCGGCTTTGAGCATGGCGGTGTAGGCCGCCGGATCGGACGGGGCGAGGTAGGTTAAGGCATTGGGTTCGTTCCACACTTCGTAGGCCGCGATCTGGCTGCTGTAGCGTTTGGCTACTGCCGCGGCGAATGTGGCGTAGGTGTTGGGATTTGGCGCTCCTACCAGGGGTGTGCCATCCCATGTCGGGTTGCCGGTGATCGCCGCGGTCAAGGTGAATCCCATTGAGCGCGCGGTGTTGATCACGTTGTCCATCTTCGACCAGTCGTACGATGTCGCGCTCGTGGGTTGAATGTAGACCCAGGGCACCACGATGCGTAGGTCGGTCACACCGAGGCTTTGAATCTCGTTGAGCTGGGCGACAAGCTGGGTTTGATCCAGCGCGTATAGGTAGGCATCGGCGACACCTACGGTCTGCGCTGAGCCGTCGGCGGTGACCGTGGCTGCGAGTTCGACCCCTGTCGACACTGTGCGCGGTGACGCGATCGGCGGCGGGGCGGCCGCTGGACTCGGGTGTGACAATGCTGATAGCGCTATCGCGGAGGCGGTGATTGCGATCTTGGCGCGCATCAGCGAGGTAGTTGTGATCATGAAAGGTCCTCCCCTGGTGGTTTGTTCGTGTTGTTGGTGCTCCGTCGCACCTGTGTCAATCCGACGATCAGATAGCCGACGCCCCACAGTTCGACGAAGCACGCGTAGGCCCCGATCAGGACGGTGGAGGTGGACATAGTCATTGCCCGCCGTGACTGGCGGTGACCGGCCGAGTGGGTTGCTGTTGGTTTTTTGGTTGCGCCACAGCGCCTTTGGCTTGGCCGGTGGTGCGCTCGATCCGAGGGTTAGTGACGTCGCGTGCGGCGTCGTCGCTGGCGGGCGACGAGACGTTCGGCGAGGGCCGAGGCCCCGAGGGCGTGGCGGTGGTGTTGTTCTGTGTCGCTGGCGTTTTCACCGCGGGTTTCGGCGATGCCGACGCGGGATACCGTGCCGGGCTGGCGGCAGAGAGCGCCCCGGTCGGCGGCGGCATGGTGGACGTTAGGCGTGTCGCGGCGGCTGAAAGTGTGGCTTGGGTGCCGCGCAGCGCATTGACTGCCCAGGTGCCGGCGGCGATGGTGGTGTTGACCGCAGTCTGGAATGCTTTCTGGGCCAGGCCGACTGTGCTGGGCAGCGGCTGGTAAGCGCTGTCGACGATGGGTTTGAGGATCGGCTGCAGTGCGTTGACGACTGTGGGGCTGACGCCAGCGTTCTGTGCGAGGGTCAACATCGGCAGGAGGCCGGTGTTGCGGATGAAATACGTTGTGGTGCTGGCTCCGAGCGAGTTCACGGTGGTGGTGACATCGCTGGGTGGCAGGGTCGAGAGGTCAACGTTGTAGGCGGCGTAGTTGTGAAATAGAAAGCCTCCCGCCAGGGCGTTGAGGTCTGCAACGACATTCAGTTGTTGTGCCGGCCAGTCGGCGAAGAAGTCGTACTGGTGAACGATGAATACGGTGTTGTATGGCGAATCGGGTTGCGCGATAACGCAGGTGATTCCTGGGAGCAGTAGTCCGGCGTTGCGGCCCATGATCCCCGTGGGGCCGCTCGGGTCGGCGATGTGGATGAAGGCAATGTTGTTGGGGTGTGCGGCGGCGACGAGCGCTGTTTGTGCCTTGGTCAAGACGATGGCGCCTTGCGAAACCCCGAATAGCAGGATGGTGTCGGTCGCGGGCACTGTGGCGAGTTGGGCGGTCAGGTTGGCGACACCTTGGGCCACGGAGGGGTCCAGCGCCATGGTGCCCTCGGCGGGAAGCAGCGACGCCGGGTATCCGACCTGCTCAGCTTGGGTGATCCAGCCGGCGGCCTCTGTGCCGATGGCCGACACGTCGACCAATCCGGAGCTGGCCGGCTGTGCCGAGGTTCCCGGTAGGTAGAAGGCGACTACGGCGGCTTCCGCCGGAGCAGAGAGTGCGCAGGCGGCGATCAGCATCCCAGCGATGACCGCAGCCGCCGCTGCGCGGATTCGGCTCCAGGACACGCCTGTTCGGGGTTGTGAGATGCCTCCGCAGTGATGTGCGGCCGCTAAGTGGTGGTCGACGGCATGAGCGTTCTCACCGCGGGGTTGGTTGTGGAACCTGGGGTTGTCTGTCGGAGTGATGCCCACGGTCGCCTCTGTTCGGCTCAGGACTTGCTCGGTATCGACACGACGATAACACTCTAGCGTCGCACCGTTCTAGAGGTCTTTCCCGAGCGATTCGCGAGCGCGATCAGGTGAAGTCGCCGACCGCCCGCGCATCGAGTTGCGCGACGACCTCAGATAGCCCGCCCATCACTTCCCGCAGGGCCGCTCGATCGGCCGTCAACGGCGCCGCAGTTCCTCGAAGAATGGAGAGTGATTGCGCGACTGGCCAACGAATTTCGTCAGCCTCGATCACCTCGCTGGCGGCCATCGCGGCCTGAGCCAATGCGAGCACATCTTCAGCAAGTCGCAGCGCGTCCCGCGCAGCATCCGCTCGGCGCAATTTTCCCCCTGAAAACCCACTGGATGCCATCGGCGATACCGCGCGACTGCACAAGTCTAGCCACGTACGTGGCTAGCGTGCTCCAGGTTGATGCGGAGGGCGCGAAGGGGGAACGCTGATCGGCCAATCCAGACGACCTTCGCAGACGCCGACGGACACGGAGCTAGGCTGGCAGCGATGATGATTCGGGTGACAGCGGCATACGGCGATGTCTGACAGCACTGTTGGCGTCTTCTCGTCGCGCGCGTTCCGTGAGTCCATGGACCACTCGGGTTTGAACCGCCACGATGTTGCCGAACGCCTCGGCGTGCGCGTCAACATGGTCAGCGCCATGCGCACCGGCAAGAAAGCCCCGTCGCTCGAAACCCTCACCCGCATCGCCGAGGTTTTCGATAGGCCGGTCGCGGACTTTCTCGAGCTGCCAGCCGCCGGCGAGTGGACGCTGCGGCATTATCGCCTCGCGGCAGGACTCACCCAGGGTGCTGTCGCCCAGCAGCTCGGCGTCGACGCCACCTCGGTGTCCAGATGGGAGCTCGCGCGCACCCGTCCACCGGAAGCTGCGGTGACCGGCCTCGCCAGTCTCTACGCAGTCACCTCGCACAGGCTGGGCCAGGTCATCGACCGCAGCCACGGCGGACCAGCGGAGCAACTGCTGGGGCTCACCGACGCCGTGGGCACTCTGGCTCAGATTGCAGTGCGTGCAGCCCTTGACGATCCCGATGCCGCACGGCGCCAACGGACGTTGACCGATATTCGCGGCCGGATCATCCACGCGTTGGGCATCGTCAATGCCGTGATACCGCAACTGGATGCCGGCACGCTCACTCGAGCGAAACGGGCCGTCGATCAACTCGCTCGGGTTCTGGGCGACAGCGCTGACCAGTAGGGCCGAAACATCTTGTCATACAGCCGAAGTCGTGACGGGTTGCCCATTCGGCGAGGGTAGTGGGCCATTGCACTGCGTTGTCCGACGGAGCCGCTTTACCGCATCACGTAGCGGGATCAATTGCCCGAAATCGGGCATGCGCCGATGGGGTCTTTACGCCCAACGCCTGGGCGATAACGGCCCAGGTCGCTCCCCTTTTGCGTGCGTCGAGGACCGCGGCGGCCGGATCTTTTGCAACGCCGTCGAGCATTTTCAGCACGAGCAGCGACCACCGCAGTTCAAACGGGCCCAGGCGTTCCCATCGTGGGTCCTCGACGTCGCGAGCCATCAGTAGGTCAACCAGGCGTTTCGGATCGCCCATACCCGATGCGGGGCCGGCGGACAACCGAGTCGCGGCCAATAGCCGGGCTTGCTCGATGCCCGCACCAGCGATGAGGTCGCGCGCTTCGCGCATGTCGTCACCGGTGAGGTCGTCGAACACAGCGTTTTACTCTACTGGTTGTTTGACGTCGTCACACAGACGCCCGCGTTAGGTGTTGCCTTACATCAAAGTAAGTCATAGCCTTATTTCATGGATTCTGGTCCCGGTTCGGCGGACGACCTCCTGGCCGAGTACCGAGACCGCGTGTTCCGCGCGTTGGCCAGCGTGAACCGATTGGCGTACAACTCGACTCCAGCGCACTTCTCGCGCGCGTCAACGCACCTGGACGAAGCCTTAACCCTCGGCCTGCAGTTGATTGGCGCCGATGAGCCGCCGCCAGGGCCCGGCGTCGTCGCACGCATGCGTGCCCTATACGAGCAGATCAACCCCGACGACTCACCAGCCGAGTAAGTATCGTGGCGTTCGGGAGGGGATCGTGATCGTTTACCTGTTAGTGGCCGTGAACCGTGAACGTGGCGGCCGGCGTCGTCGTGGCCGAGTTGGTGCGTGCGCAGAGGAACTCGTTTCGCATATCAGTCGCAGCGGGCGTCGGTGTGGCGTTGATCTTGACGTATCTCGCGCATCCGCTGATTGAGCCGAGTCCGCCGGATCATCCCGCCCCTACGCTGGGCACGCGGTAATTCTTCGCCAGCGGGACAACATGATTCGCTCTTTGTAAGACCAGATGGCCAGGGCACACGTTCCGGCCACGTTGTGCGTTAGGCGAACTTCTGCAGGACGGCATGTTCGACGATCATCGGGACGAAGTCGCGAATACGGTGATCGTCAAAGTCAGCATGGATACGTCGAACAAGATCGTTCATCACCGTCGGGGCGACGCCCGGGTAGGTGATGCGCAGGTGAGCGAGCAGGTCATCGATCGCGGCGCGCTCGGCGGCCCGCGCAGTAGCTGGGTCGGCGAGCCGGCGGGCCTGTAGCTGCCCGGCTCCGCGATGTTCGAATGCGAATGCGTCGTAGGCCATAACGACGTGTTCAGGCGAGGCATCCGGGTGCTCACGGGCCAACAGATCGATGGCGATCCAGCTGGCGGCACCGAGCGCTGTTGTATGAGATGGCCGGCGCCCGTTCGCGATTGCTGCAGTCAGGAACTCGCGGAATGTCTGCTCAGCGAGGTCGCGGATCGATTCGGCTGGCATGTCCAGTGACTGTACGCAGTGGCGGTTACGTGTTGGCGACGTACGCGTGCCGCTCATGAGACAACGACCTCACGGTGGCCGGTGCTGCGCTGGTGTGTGGCCAGGCTGCGGCGCCGGTGTTGTCGTCGGACCAGTTGGCCAGTTAGGGCTCGGTTGATGGGCGTGGATTGCGGTCGTCGTTGTAGTTACGTGGGGGTGCTGCGGCAACCAACGCCCGAATCTCGGAGATCAAGGCCGCCGTATGGATGTCGCGCTGCCGGTCATCGAGGCGGATCCACACCCAGTTGCGGAACGAAATCTGGCAATTTGTCGGCAGCCGTTGTCCGTCAGCGTCGGTCAGGTAGGGGTTGGTGCGCCATTGCGTCGATCGCCACACCGAGGTCGCCGACGAGCGCGGCGTAGGCGTCGGTGGCCTCGAAAGCTGCTGCGGTCCTGCGGCATTCCTCGACCGTCATGCAGCTGATGGCCCAGCTCGTCCCGGGGCCGCGCACGCCGAGGGCCAGGTCCATCACCGTGTACAAGACGGTCCGTCGGGCGTTGAAAGGTGGTGCACACGACGTATCTGCCGGTGCTGGAAATGGCTTGGACGGTGTAAGACTGCGTTTCTTCAGCGAACCGGATGCGCATGCCCGGTACGAAGACGGGATAGGTCGGTAGTGCGGGTGCGACGGCGGGGATGGTCACGAGGCGGGTCCGTTCGGTCGGGTGTCGAGGATCGCGGTAGTGATTTTGCGGTTATCTGCTTGAGCTGCAGCTGATTTGGTTGACGTCGATGCCGTTCGCTGAGATACCGAAGCCCAGCGTCGGGCGATCACTTCAGCGGGTGCCAGTCCGAGCTGCTTGCACGCTGCCAGGGCCGCCAAGATCACGTCGCCCAGTTCGTCACGGACGTCGTCGGTGGTGGCACGATTCTGAGTGCGTTTGATGAGGGCGCCGATGACCTCACCGCCTTCTTCGGCGACTTTACCTACCCGGGTCCAGTCGGATCGTTGCACGCCGAGTGCGTCCAGGTGTGCTACGACGGCGTCGGCGAGCGAGTCGATTTGGCGAAGTCCGTTGTGCCACCGCGCCTGTTCTGCGTGCTGCTGCGTCTTGTGTTCGGCGGTGGATTGCATGGTTACCGGCCGACCGCGCTGTTTCGTCGCGGCGTCGTCGCCTCGGGCGAGTGCGCGGGGCATCGGACGCGGTGCTCGTCGGCGATCCAGCCAGGGCCGGCGAGAGCAGCGCTGAGCGCGCCGTCGTCGGGCATCGGCTCGGATTGGCGCGCTTCGATTTCAGTGCGCTCGATGCAGCCAGGTGTGTCACATTCGAGAAGCAGCCACTGGCAGGGCAATTCGATGTCGGCAGGGTCGGCAGGATTGTCGGTGTGAGCGACCTTGTGGTTAAGGAGTTCCCAGCGTCGGGTGCGTTCGTCATTTACCAGCAAGAGCAGGCAATCTGGGTCAACGGGGAGTAGGCCGGTCGGGATCGCGAACTGCCCGGTAGCCGGCTTTTTGTGATCGTCTAGGTGCACGTGCATGAAGTGTTTTCCCTTCGCTGTTGTTGACGGTATCGGGATAGGCGTGCACGTTCCAGACCACGGGGGCTGGGCTGAAATTGGCTGTTGGCGCTCCTACGGCATCAACGTCGCCCAGTGCCTTTATCGAAGGTGGATCAGGTTCTCGAGTATCGGGGCGGCGCCCCCGGCTGCTCCCCCGCCGGCCAATGCCGCCACCAGAAGCCAACGGACCAGTCGTCGTATACCTCGGACGATGTGGACGACGGCCGTCAGCACGATGCCGACAATGATGCCGATCAGAATTTGGGGATGCGCGGTGAGCGCAGCCAGCATGGTCGTCACGTCGGCCCGGTCTCCTTCAGGTTGTGGTTTCTTCTGGTTGTCTCGACGCTACGAAGGGCAGTCGCGGTTTGCACGACCACCATTGGCCGGCGGGCTGAAAAGGGCGGCTTCTGCCCGTCTACCCCACCATGGTGGGGCAGTCGTGGGTGATCCACGGGACATGCTGTCGCCGCGCGGTGGACGACCCGGCGGGAGGACCTGCGGACGGTCAGCTGATCCGCGAGAGATCTTCGACGGCGCCGCCAGTAGCTGCGGCATACTTGGCCGCGTCGTCTGCCTCGTCGGCAGTGAATACCTTGATCGCTGAGGGGTTTCCAGGGACGCGCACCAGAAGCATGAAGTCGGCGACCTTGTTGTCGCGTCGGCGAGCTGGTGGCCGGCGTTCGGACAAGCTGGGTGCGTCAGTCATGGGTTCCATTGTCCTACCGGGGACCGACAACTAGTCCGGGTGGGTGATTCGCACCAGGACGGGCAGGTCAGGGCCATGATGTAGGCGCAGGCAAGTGATGCGGTGGCGGCCGTCGTTGAAGCGGCCGTTGGCGAAGCGGGCCGGCCATTTCAGCCACTCGCGGGTCGCGCGATCGAGCGGACCGAGAGTGTTGACCCACTGGTGCCAGGGACCGGCATCGACGAGCAATGTTCCGCGCAGCGGTGAATGTTGTGCGAGTTCGGTCGCGCGGCGGACGCCGTCGAACAGCCCTGTCCGCCAGGGCGCCTCGGCGAACGCGTCATCGAGGATGGTGCGGTACTGGGGGTTGTCTTCCAGGGCGTGGCGATGGGCTTCTACGGTGCACCATTGGTCGCCGAGCAGGCGATTGAGCCGGTGTTCGAGGCCGGGGTATTCGCATTGTTTGCCCAGGCGGTTTGGCCAGGGCAGGGACCCGAGCGTGCGTATTTCGTGGGTGATCATGCCGGGCCTCTTGTTGTCTGGTGCGGGTAGGCCCACTGGATGCGTGTGATCGTGGTGTCTGCGGTGACTCCCGGGTGTGTGGCGCAAAAGAATTCGATGAATTCGGTGGTGGTCATCTCGGGGAATCCCTCGGCGGTCACGTCGGAGGCGGTGATGGCATCGAGGCGCTCGCGTCGGGTGGAGACTACCTCGACGGTGACAATGCGCTCGAGCGCTTCACCGGGGCGGCGGCCTCGGACTTTCGGACACAGGGTGAGCTGGTCGCCGGGCTTGAGCATCTGCCACCCGATTCTCCGGGTGACCGATTTCTGTTGGTTCCGAACTTGGTTTGTGGTGAGTGCGACACTCATCAGGCGCGGCATCGGTGAAAACTCCTTGCTGGTCCAATCCATTTGTAGGTCAGGGATTTTTGCGGACTGCGGCATCGGTGTTGCCGGTGCTGATGGTTACGTTGATCGTGTGGTCGCGGGCGAGGATCGTGACGACGTGGGCTGGGTGCAGTCCAACAACGAGGTTGCCGACGCTGCCGCCACCACGGATACATAGGACCAGGCGACCCTTGCCGTACGCGGCGGATTCGTTGATGGACTCCAGCGGGCCGGCGACGATGGCGGTTCCGGTCCGGACCGCGATGGTGCGTCCGAGGTGACGTTGGTTGAGCGCTCCTACATTGATCTCGTACTGACCTAGTTCGGGTACGGCGCACAGCTTGTGAGCTGTGGCAGTGGTGGTGGTGGCCATCTCTTCGGTATCCGCGCTCTTCTGATCGTCGTGAGTGTGTGTTCAGGTGGCCATGGCAGTGGGGTGACGGTTGCCGACCATCCGCGCTTCAGGCCGGTGGTAGCAGTCTTGGCAGCGAAAAGGTGTGGAGGCGTGGCTGTTCAGGTCGGCGAACAGGTGATCGTCGCAGAAGTAGCGGCCACATCCTCGTCGCTGGCTTGTGGGTGGGCCGCCACATCGTTGTGGCAGAGTGCGCTCAATTGCGCGGCCGCATCCGGGCGTAGCGCACACACCGCCGTGGCGGTGAGTCGGGCGAGTTTCGGTGCCTACCCGCGAAGGCGTTGATGTCGTCGGGTTCATTGATCCTGTGGCTGCCATGTCGACCGCCCTCCGTTTCTCACCGTTCGATCGTGTGCACGATCGGAGGTGTTTTCAAGACGACACCGCAGGGCACTTGGTGGTGTTGAGGGACGGTGGTGGGGTCGTTACTGTGGTTGTGCAGCGTCCAGAGCCCCCCGTTTTTGGCCGCTCGCCCGGGTAGTTTCTATCTGGGTTTGATGGGCGCATCGGATCTGTCCTTTGCGCGTGAAGGGCGCCGGACCCCCTCCCGGCGCCCTTCTATTTTTGTTGCGACACTGCGGTTTTGACGAGTTGTCGCAGCTTCCTGAAAAGTAGACCGCTGAGGGTCCCGCAATGTTGACCCACCTGGTGGTCTTTTGGAGGGATGATCGCGGTGGAGGATTGGGCAGAGATTCGGCGTTTGCATCGGGCACAGGGGTGCCGATCCGGGAGGTGGCCCGCCGATTGGGAATTTCGCGGAATACGGTGCGGTCGGCGCTGGCGGGAGCGGCCGCCGCAGTAAGAACGCAAACCTCGGGGCTCGGTGGCCGATGCATTTGAGCCGCAGATCCGGGTGCTGCTGGCCGAGTGGCCGAAGATGCCGGCCCCGGTGATCGCTGAGCGGATCAGTTGGCCGTATTCGAGCGGGCCGTTGAAGAAGGAGCTGCAGAAGCTCCGGCCGGAGTATGTGGGGATCGACCCGGTGGACCACGCCGAATTACTAACCCTCACCGGCGATTCCTACCCGACCCGAACCCGCCGCGAGCTCCACGGCAAAAGTCGGACAAACAACGACTAATACACGCGCAGCTTCGGCCATGACTTCGTCGAGGGCTGGATTTGTATGCAGCAGATGGTGAATCGGCGTACCGGGTGGGCATACCCTCGCCTGGGCACTGGCCACGCGAGGGTGTCATCACAAGGCCACTGACCATCTTCGCTGTTGTGCTAGTGACGCTTGGTCAGTGTCTGCGGAACATTGATGGGGGTGGTTAGCGGCGGTGGCGGGCGCGGGCGGCTTCGATCGATTCGACCGGGCGGCCGAGCCGTTCGGCGGCTTCGCGCAGTGACAGGGTGCGGTCGAGTGCGATAGCCAGTTCGAGTGCGCTGTAACGGCCGCGGCGCGGGCCGCCTGTGGTGTCTTTGGTGCTGCCGTCGCAGTTGTATCGGTTCCGGGCCGCGGTGATCGCGGCGGCGGTGCGGCCCAGCATGCGGGCCGCGTCCAGGGTGGCGAGGTCGGGGTCGCAGGCGATGGCGATGTCCTCGAGGGTCCAGCGGTCCCCGCGCCGGTGCGCGCCCGGAATTGTTGCTTCTTGGCGCCGTTGGAAACGCTGGCTCGCTTCGAGCCTGTAGGTGACGGGATCGACAGTGCGGGCCTGATACTCGCGGCCGAATTCGCGGCACGTGTCGCAGGTGCAGCCATGAAACCGCCAGGCGAACAAGGTGCCGTGGCCGTCGGTGGGCACCGGACGTCCGTACCGGCGGCGGGCGTAGTACACCGCCCCCACTGATCTGCCCAGTTGGGCTGCCGCTTGCGCGGTGGTCAGCGATTCATCAAGCACGACCGCGATGTCGGCGTCGGTCCACCGATATTTACGGCCGTTGGTGTCGTGGGGGCCATTGGGGCGCGTTGAGCGCGCCGACCGGACCGCCGTGATGGGACGGCCTAATCGCTGCGCTGCTTCCTGTGCGGTCAACGATCGATCCAGCGCGATCGCCAGCTCGGCATCGCTCCAGCGCGTGGGCCCCGTGGATCCCGGCTCGACCAGGTCTGCGCGGCGGGTGCGGCGCACATCGTCCACCGACCACATCGACCGGCCCGGCAACCGGGCCGCCGCCTCACGCGCCGTCAACGACCGATCCAGCGCGACCGCCAACTCGGCGTCGCTCCAGCGCACCTGCCGCACACCCACCCGAGAACCCACCACCAGCAGCTTGTCCCTGGGCGTTAGTGCATTGTCTGGGTGCAAATAGTGAACCGTCGCACGGCGTGGGCGAAGCCGCCGGTCGGGCAGCCAGCGATCGACGTGGCATCAGTGATCACGTTCACTGGTTTTTCTCGATCACCCGCGCCGGCCGCATCGCAGGCAACGCGCGTGGCGGTGTATTTGCTGATGCTCAGGCAGTCTTTGGTGCTCCAGGCGTAGTCCAAACAGGCCGTGAACTGGCCACCTTCGGGGTTCATGTAGAACCGCTGATCAACGTCAGACGTGCATTCAGCTGGCGTTGAAACCCGTTGAACGACTTTGAATCCGTTGTTGGGCGATCCGCAATCAACAACCGACAACGACGGTTCAGGCGGCGCTCCCTGAAGGCTGACGCACGCACCCACCGGTGCCAACTGCGCCCCCGCAGCGACAGGCTCACCCACGGGGAATTCCCCCGGAATCTTCCCGAAATCTAGCGCCGCTGCCGGTGAGGGTGACGGTGACGGGACAGGGTGGGCTTCAGTCGACGCCATGACGAACATGACAATCACCCACACCACCAGCACCGATACGGCCAGTGCGGTCCAATAAAATTTGCCGTCCAATCGGCCACGCCGACGTAGAAAAGCCAGCACCAGACTGGCGATTCCCAGCGGCATGATCAGAATCATCACCCAGCGCGAGTTATCGGTATTGCGTGTGAGATACGCGGCGATACACACCAGTATCGCGCCGATAACCAGTGCCCCTTGTACGTACTTGATTTGGCGCTCGCTAGCCACAGGCGTGCCTCTCAGTCCAATATGCAAATGCCCAGGTCTGGTTCAGCGTGATGCACATCCCGTCGCGGGCTGCAGTATCAATGGCCTGCTTCTCTTCGCCAATGACACCTGCGCCGACCGCACAGACAACTGTGGCTGCGATACCGACCGCATCGAACGGAGGAGGTGCGAGCGCGCCCTCGGCAATGCCAGCTCCAGCGCAATACTGCATCCAGTTGACGAGGTGACCAAAGTCGTCAGACATCGAGGTCATACCTTCGCTGTTCTGGATATTCTCTGACCAACCCCACCAGTGAAAGTTCTGGGCGATCTTTGGCGCCTGTTTGCCTTTAGCGTCAGAAGGCCCCTGCTTTTGCGTTGAAGGCGGGCAGTCAGGACACGACGGGTTCGTCGGCGGAGGTGGGTCAAGCTTCCACCGACCGCCACGACCGAAGCCGCCCAGGAGCAGGCCACGACCGCCGCCCGTGGGTATTGCAGGCCCTGCGGACTGCGCGGCTACCTCAGCGGCGGCTTGCTGGCACTGCGTCTGCCGCTGCTGATCTTGTCCAGTTTGTTGGGTGTTTTGCGGTTCCTGCGTCGAACTTGGCTGCTGCGAGGGCTGTTGCGCCGGGCTAGACTGAGGCTGCTGCGGCGCGGCACTGTGCGGTGCCTGCGACGGCACTACCGACGGCTGAGCCGGTTGGGTTTGAAGCGGAGCGTCGTAGTTAGGCGGCTGGGATCCGTTGGCGGGCTGCAACTGCTGCGGGTAGCTCGGGGCCTGGTTGTAGCCGCCCTGGCCACTCGGGCTCTGCGGGGCACCACCGTTGTAGATGGAAATACCATTGCCCTGGTCAGGGGCCGGATACGAGCCACTGTTGTAGCCGTTTGGCGGACCACTGGGCATGCTCGGCGGCTCCATAGGAAAAGGCGGAGCACCACCGCCGGAGCCACCACCAGAACCACCGGCCGGGCCCGTCGGGGCCGGCTGCCCCGTAGCTCCGGGCAGCGCCGATAGACCTACGCCGCCGGAGCGGTCTCGGTCGATGACCGTGACCCCGGCCACCAGGACCGACGCAACGGCAAGCACGACACTGGACCGCCGCAGCCACGGCGACAACCGCAATGGTTCCTTCAAGCTGCTTATCCCTCCCCTAAATGGCGAACTGCACCCCCCAGCGCATTCTCAGCTACCTTCACACACGCGGACTGCCGTGTCAATCAATAACGGCGGCGTCGGACGATCAGACCTGAGATCGCCCTCTTCGCCTGTGCTTTTCGCTTCGTCCCGCGGTCGGCACGGGCACCCCGCGAGGCGGCGGCGCCGACGGTGAGCTAACTCACGAGACATCGCAACCAAGCCCACCCCCACCGCGCGCCTCGCTGGACTGAGTCCCGCAACGACGTAGGCAGGGAGGGCAGCGGCGGGTCAGAATCGTCGCGTTTGATCCTCGCTCGCGTCGATCCCGGCACGCCAAAACGCGCGCGACGCTGAAATCATGATCCTGGGGTGGGTCAACTTCCCGAGATCCGCAGGGGTTCAATTTTCAGAGACCGTTGACACGAGTCGCTGCGGACGTCCCGCAGTGGAGTGGATCATCGCCAGTAGATGGGCAGATGCTGGACGGTGTCGCGG
The DNA here is from genome assembly GCF_058790275.1 of Mycobacterium sp. FW102-FHT13B02. NCBI lineage: Bacteria > Bacillati > Actinomycetota > Actinomycetes > Mycobacteriales > Mycobacteriaceae > Mycobacterium > Mycobacterium sp. FW102-FHT13B02. Next base: position 379 of record NZ_JBYTCM010000020.1, on the reverse strand, counting down.
TATCGGGGCTCCAAGGTCATCAGGTCCAGTTGGTAGTCCCGGCGGGCCTTGTCGGGCCATTGGTTGGCGCGGTCGAAGAGCCAGGTCCACCAGTCGACGTCCAGGCCCCCGGCGGCGAGTCCGGCGCGGTATGAGGCGGTGGCCAGGTCTCGATCGATGACCGAGTGGTCGAGGTCTTCGCCGACTGTAGTGGTGGTCCGGGATCGAAGGTGCTGTTCGGCTGCGGCGAGGTCGGTCAAGCATGTCTTGGTTGCCTCGAACCATGCGTCCAGTGATGCGCGCCAGCCTGCGCCGCTGTGCGGGGCTAAGTCCCCTGGGGTGGTGGGAATTCGGGGACGGGGCTGAGGTGGGCGGAGATGTTCAGGCCGTGTCGGTGCCG